>DATFKK010000014.1 GCA_035268685.1 Candidatus Krumholzibacteriia bacterium
CTCGAGCACGATCTTCGGCCTGGCCCTGGCGCTGTCGGTGTTGTTCCCGCGGTGGCGGGTGCTGTGGTTCGCGCTGGCCGCCGTGGTCGCCCTGAGCCGCGTGATCACCGCGGCCCATTACCCGAGCGACGTGATCGTGGGAGCCTACATCGGGCTGACGTTCGGTGCGGCCTGGGCGACGTGGTTGACGCGGCGCGAGCGGATCCGCGGCCGGCAACCGGTGTTCGCGGAGGCCGGGGCGCGGGACTGACCGACCTGTGATTCGAGCCCGGACGGCGCGTCCGATACGGTGAAGGATCGAGTGCTTCTCTCGACGGGAGGGCTCCTGCCGTGTCTTCCGCCTGCCCAACCCTGACGGCGCTGCTGCTGCTGCTGGGGCTCGTCGTCCCCGCGACGGCCGGAGCGCAGACCGTCCAACCCGTTCGCTTCGTCGATGCTCCGTCCAGTGTCGACGAGGCAGCGGGATACGTGACCTTCACGGTGGACCTGGCCGGGCCCGATCCCGACACCGTGTTGGTCCTGTTCCGCACCACGGACTCGACCGAGGACGCACAGATGGGGCGCGACTTCGCCGAGGTCCGGCGGACCCTGCGGTGGGAACCCGGTGAGAGCGGGACGCGGGAGGTCGTGGTCCCGATCATCGACGACATCGTCGACGAGGCCGACGAACGCTTCGTGGTGGACCTCAGCCGGGCGCAGAACGCCTTCGTCGGCGATCCGGCCTTCGTCGAGGTGACGATCGTCGACGACGACGAACCTTCCGACGAGCCGATCGCGCAGTTCGAGACCTACGACGGCCGGACCGACGACGCCGGGCGCTTCACGCTGTTCAGGCCATCCGGGGCGGGGACCTCGCTCCGGGTACTCCTCGATCGCGTCCCAGCGACTCCCGACACGGTGTACTGGACGAGTGATTTCCTCGAGGGGACCCGGATCCTGGTGTTCGACGGTTCGCGTGAGGAACAGATCTCTCCGGGGACGACCGTCGTCCCGGCGGGCCAGGTCGAGGTCCGCGGATCGGTGCGCCTGTACGGACGCCCACCCGATCCAGGAATGCGACGCGCCGCACCGAACCCGCCCTTCGACGAAGTCGTCCTCAGCTTCTACGACGCCACGTCGTCGGACCTCGCCGCCTGTGTCGTCTGCGTGATGCTGGACATGCTCAACGCCGCTTTCGGGTTTCCCGGCTGCGATCCGACCCCACGCTCGGTCACCACGCCCGGCGGTCCACTCGACCGAGCGACCATCCACGGTGCCGAGGGCATGCTCGAGACGCTCACCAGGTATCGCGACGAGGTTCTCGCGACCACCGACGTCGGACAGCGGTACATCCAGCTCTACGAGGAGCTCAGCCCGGCCCTCGCCGTCGCGCTGGTCGAACGGCCGACCTTCGTCTATCGCGTCCTGCGCGCGCAGGGGAACTGGATCACCGCCATCAGTGCCCTGGTCCGCGGCTTCGGCGAATTTGCCTTCGTCACCGCACCCATGCAGGCCGATCTCACCGCCCTGCTCGACGAGTTCGAGGATCTCCTCGACCCCGAGACGGCCGCCCGGCTGGCCGCCGAGCGCGAGAAGCTCCAGTTGGATTCGATCGGAGGGCTGACCATGGAGCAGTTCCAGGCGCAGATCGAGACGCTCGGAGCGGTCCGCACCGAGCAGAGCAGCTGGGGTGGCGTGAAGGCACGGTTCGACGAGTGACGACGAGCGCCGGTCACGGCCCGGGCGCTTCCTCCGGCCGCCGCACCAGCAGGATTCCCCCGCGCTGGTACAGCACCTCGATCGGCTCTCCGAGCCCCTCGAGGTCGTGCACCTCGGTCACGGCCAGCTCGCCAGGCTCCGGCGGACGTGCCGGCGTCGGACTGCGCCGGTACACGCTCACGCTGGGCAGGTCCACCGAGTGCCGCACGGTGGGCGCGCCGATCTCGTGGGCCATGGTCGCCGCTTCCTTCACCGGACCCTGGAGCAGTTCACCGAAGGTGGGCACGACGAAGCGCACGATCAGGAACGCGTGCAGCACCGCGAGCGGCGTGATCGCCCGCCACAGCGGGCCCCGCCGCCACACCATCACCCCACCGGCCCACGCCAGGACCCCCACGATGCACGCCAGCGCGTACAGGGCACCGAACACGCCGGGCGCTTCGCCGAGCAGGGCCTCGAAGTAGGGGTCGTCGAGCCGGGCACGGATGCTCTCCACGGCGAAGGGCAGCGCGAACAGCACGCCCCACAGCAGAACCGGCGGCACCGCCAGCAGCCAGCGCGACCGCAGCGCCTCGCGGTGCCTCGCCATGAGCACGAACAGCGGCGTCACCCCGAGCAGCACGTAGTGCGGCAGCTTCGTGTCCGACAGCGAGAAGAACACGATCACGAAGGCGATCCACAGCCACAGGAAGCGTGCCTGCTCGTCGCGGCGGGCCTCGCCGATCTTCCCGAGAGCGCGCAGCAACAGTCCGGTGTGCGGCAACACGACGACCAGCAACACGGGCAGGTAGTAGAACCAGCTCCCCCCATGGCCCTCCATCGGCGACGAGAAGCGCTCCACGTTGTGACGCATGAAGAACCCGTTCCAGAAGTCCCAGCCGTCACAGGCGAACATGACGACGTACCAGGGCGCCGCCACCGCCACGAAGACCAGCCACCCGCGCGGGTCGAAGATGCTTCGCACCCAGGTGCGCAGGTCGCGGCGCCAGGCGAAGAACAACAGCGAGGTCGCACCGGGCACGAGCACGGCCACCGGACCCTTGGTCAGGAATCCCAGGGCCATCCACAGATAGATCCGCCAACGGCCGGGCGAACCGCCCTCGATCCAGCGCCACATGTCGAACATGGCCAGGGCCAGCCACAGGTTCAGCAGGGCATCGGCGATCGCCGCGCGCGCCAGGGTCATCGTGCCCAGCGTGGTCGCCATGAGGATGCCGGCGAAAAACGCGGTCTCGGCGCCGTGGCGCGGCCTCACGAAGCGCACCAGGGCCACCAGCCACAGCGTGGCCGCCACCGCCGAGGCCAGCCGGAACCCCCATTCGTTCACGCCCACCAGGAACACGAAGACCGCCTGGGCCCAGTAGATCAGGATCGGCTTGTCGTAACGGGGTTCGGCGTTCAGCTGAGGCGCGACGAAATCGCCCGTCTCGAACATTTCGCGGGTGGCTTCACTGAACGCGCCCTCGTCGCGGTCGAAGAGGGGCGGCGTGCCCAGGTCGAGGAAGAATCCCACCAGCACCGCGAGCACCAGACCCGCGACCCACTCACGTCGCACGGGACTCCGCCGCCCGATCGCCCTCGTGCCAGGCCTCGTCGGTGCTGCCTTGCTCCGCGAGGTCGGTGACTCGTGTCGCGTCCTCCTCGCGCACCACGTACGAATGCACGCCGGGAGAACTGAACCACGTCCGCGCGACGAGTTCGGTGACCACTCCGGTCGTCACCAGCTGCACCGATGCGATCAGACAGACCACTCCCACCAGCAACAACGGCCGGCCTCCGATGTCCTCACCGCCGATGAACTTCACCCCGGCCAGGTAGGCGAGGATCAGTGCCCCCACGCCGCCGACGGTCAGGCCGATCGCCCCGAAGAAATGCCCCGGCATGGAGCGGTAGTGCAGGAAGAAGTGCACGACCAACAGATCGAGCAGCACGCGCGACACCCGCGAGATTCCATACTTCGACCGGCCGGCCTCGCGCGCGTGGTGTTGGACCTCGAGTTCGGCGATGCGCCGCGGCGAGGTGGCCATGGCGGCCCAGGCGGGAATGAATCGATGCATCTCTCCGTACAGACGCATCTGACGCACGAGCGACGCGCGGTAGGCCTTCAGGCTGCAACCGTAGTCGTGGACGTCGACGCCGGTCACCCGGCGGATCAGTTTGTTGGCCAGACGCGACGGGACGCGGCGCAGCCAGAAGCCGTCCTGCCGCTGGCGCCTCCAGCCGACGACCAGGTCGAGATCCTCGTCGATGAGCTTGGCCACCAGCCGCGGGATGTCCTCGGGATCGTTCTGCAGGTCACCGTCGAGGGTCACGACCACCTGCCCACGCGCTCGATCCAGGCCGGCCTGCATGGCAGCGGTCTGTCCGAAGTTGCGCTGCAACGACACGACCTTCACGTGGCCGCCGTAGCGTCGCTGGACGCCGCGTGCTTCTTCGAGGGTGTGATCGTTGCTGCCGTCGTCGACCAGGACCAGTTCCCAGCGGAAAGGTGCCCGCGCCAGGGCCTGGTGCGTGTGCTCGGCCAGACGAACGACGTTGTCCTGTTCGTCGTACAGCGGCACGACGACACTGACGTCGGGGCGGGAGGTCGGCTGCGTCGTGCGGTCCACGTTCGTTCCGGGCTGGTGCGTGCGAGGTCGCCGGCAGCTTAGCGCATGGACCGGGCGGTCGCTACGGGCGGCTCTCGGCGGTCGCCACGCGCCCCGGGAGCATCAGCGCCAGGGCAGCAGCGACCACCGACACCGCGAGCAGGAAGAGATGGAGGTTCACCGCGGCTTGCACGGCCTGGCCCCAGGGAACACCCAGCGGCCGCAGCACCGCCAGCACCCCGGCCTCGTAGGTGCCCGCGCCGGCGAATCCGTGCACCGGGAGCACGCTGGTCGCCTCGCCGGCAACGGCGGCCAGGGTGGCGGTCGGGACGGCCACGTCGCCGAGCCGGACGAGGAGCCAGGTGTAGGCGGCCAACTTGCTCCCCCAGTGCACCAGACTCCACACCTGGGTCCCCAAGACCGCCCGCCCGTCCCCGGGCAGTCCCTCCCGCAGGGTCGACAAGGTTCGCGCCGCGAAGTGCGGTGTCGCCCACGGCCGCCGGAGCAGCGACCGCGCTCCCCAGGGGCCGAGCACGACGAGGACGGCGCCGATCACCGACAGGGCCCATCCCACATGGGCCACGCCCAGGGTCACCATCACCACCAGACCCAGCGACAGCACGTCGAGCAGGCGCAGCCACAGGAGCGACGCCACCGTCGGTCCGATGCGCAGGCCGAAGGTCTGCTTCAGGAGAAGCGGGAACCCGACCTCGCCCGTCCGCATGGGCAGGATGTTGTTCGCGGCGTTGTGGATCGAGACGATCCGCAGACAGTGCCAGGGGTGCTCGCGCACCGGCGATCCGAAATGCGCCGCCAGCCGCTGGGCCCGCGCGAAGTACCCGATCGCGGTCAGGCCCACGACGACGAGCGCGTCGACGGGCGTCACGCGACTCCACGCGGTCAGCACCTCGACCCAGCCGACCTTCCACTGGACCCCGGCGACCAGACCCACGAGGAGGACCAGGGCCGCCACCCACCGCCAGTGCATCGAAGCGCGCCGCACGAAACTCTCCTGCGAGAGGAACGGGTCTCCGGCCGGAGACGCCGGAGCGGACGGGAAGTGCGGCGAGAATGGGGCAGAGCGCTCAGGCGGTCCAGACCGAGAGCCGCTTCAGCGAGCCGTCGGAATCGTGGGCTTCGTGCTCGGCGGCCAGAAGCGCGGCTCCGACGATCCCGGCCAGATTGCGCATCGCGGCCGGCACGATCGGCGCTTCGGTCTCGAGCAGGGGCATGAACCGCTCGGCCTTCTTGCTGATGCCGCCACCGAAGACGATGAGATCGGGCGAGACCAGCGACTCGTAGGTCGCGAGCACCCGGTTCATGCGCTTGGCCCACTTCGGCCAGCTCAGCTGCTTGCGTTGCCGCACGGCGCCCGAAGCGATCGCTTCGGCTTCGTAACCCCGGATCTCGAGGTGACCGAATTCGGTGTTGGGAACGAGGCGCCCGTCCACGAACAACGCGCTGCCGATCCCGGTGCCCACGGTGAGGACCAGGGCCACGCCGGTGTGGCCGCGACCGGCGCCGAACTGCATCTCGGCCAGGCCGGCCGCGTCGGCATCGTTGGCCACCACGAAATTGCACGTGGCGTGGTCCTCGAAGAGTTGCACCACGTCGACGCCGATCCAGCTCTCGTCGATGTTCGCGGCGGTCCGGACCACGTGGTCACGCACGACGGCGGGAAAACCCACGCCGACGGTGCCGCTCCACTCGAAGTGGGCGACCAGCTCGCCGATCATGGCAGCGACGGCTTCGGGGGTCGCCGGCTGGGGAGTGCGCAGGCGCATCCGGGGCTCGACCAGCTCACCGGTCGTGGTCTCGACGACCGCTCCCTTGATGCCTCGGCCCCCGACGTCGATACCCAGGATTTCCATGGGCCGATCCCTCATGGGGAAGAGTCCGGGTCCTGTGACAGGAGCCCTCGCCGACGAGACTAACCAATCCGACACCGCGCCGGCCAGCGATCCGCCCCCACGCCGCCGGGAAAGCTGGGGACGAACCTGGGGACGAAGGCGGGAAATTGGTTCGTCTATTGATCACATGACCTACCGTCGGCCCTCGTCGCGGATCCGGCGGTGCACCTCGGCGTTCTCGACCCAGGGCTCCCGCCGGAAGTAGTCGTCGGTCATCCCCTTGACCTGGCCGGACAAGATCAACAGCGCCAACAGGTTGGGCACGATGACCAACGCGAGCGCGATGTCGCCCAGCGCCCAGGCCACCCCCAGCGGCGCGACCGCCCCCAGGAAGTGCATGATCACGAACACCACCTTGTAGGGCAGCACCGCGCCGTGGCCCAGGAGGTAGTTCGCACAGCGGTCGCCGTAGTAGCTCCACGAGATCGCCGTCGACACCGCGAACAGCAGCACCGAGGCCAGGACGATGTAGTGGCCCCAGTTGCCGAGCG
>DATFKK010000015.1 GCA_035268685.1 Candidatus Krumholzibacteriia bacterium
CTACGACTCGAGCGCCGGTCGGTGGGAGGTCCAGGGCTCGGCGGCCTCCGGCGACAGCCTGGCGTTCGAGTACTCCGCCACGGTCGCCTACTTCGACTCGCTCGGCCGCCCCATGCCCACGATCGTCGACACCCTGACCGAGCGCGGGGCCCTGATCGAGTCCGTCGACCTGTTCTTCCGCACCGGCGACTTCGACAGCACCGCCTCCTACGAGGCGCGTCTGCGGATGCAGCTCGAGGCCGACGTGCACGTCGGCGGCACGGCCGTGGCTCCGGCCGACACCTTCTTCGTCACGGGCACGTCCTCGGTGTACCGTCGGGCACTGGCCCCCGACGACACCTCCGAGGTCGGGCTCGACGACGTGGGCATGGCCGGCGAGGTCGGCCCCGAGCGCAGCCGCGAGACGCGCTGCTTCCGGGCCAACGAGTTCAACCTGTTCTGGGACCGGTGGCGCGCCGACGTGGCGATCACCAACGCCTCGGTCATCCGCTTCGACTGGCTCGATCCCGACGAGACGATCGGCGACCGCGAGCGGATCCGTTTCACCCAGCAAGTGACCTTCAGGTGCGTGGAATGACGACTTCGATCGACATGCAATGGGACGGCGGCCTGCGCTTCCGGGGAACGAACTCCTGGGGCAACACCATCGTCGCCGACGCCGCCCGCGAGGCGGGCGGGAACGAGAGCGGGATCAAGCCCACCGAGCTGCTGCTCTACGGGGTGGCCTCGTGCACGGGCGTCGACATCGTGCGGATCCTCGAGAAGCGGCGCCAGAAGCTGACCTCGCTGACCATCCGTGTGGAGGCCGATCAGAACGAGGACTACCCGAAGCCCTTCCACACCGTCCGCGTGCACTACGTGGCGAAGGGCGAAGACCTCGATCCGAAGGCCCTGGCCAAGGCGATCGAGCTGTCCGAGGGCAAGTACTGCGTGGTGAGCCAGACTCTGCAGGAGCCGGCGGAGATCACCACCAGCTACGAGATCGTCGACTGACCGTTCACGGTGCCTGCGGTCGGTCGCGCTCGCGGTCGACGATGCAGTACGAGCCGAAGGGCTCGTCGGTCTCGGCGCGCAGCCGGGGACGGGACGGCGGCCGAACCGCGCGTCAGCGGGCGCCGGCCTTCAGGAGGTCCGACGCGTAGGCCATGTCGCTACCCTGGATGTGATGGGTCAACCAGTCCCTCAGGAAGCTCATGACCTCGACACCCAGCACGAAGTCCCCGCGGTCGACCCGCTCCTTCAGCTCGGTGACCTTCTTCCGGAGGGCGTCGTGTTCCCGCGCGTGGCCCGCCGCGTCGCCGTACCCGAACCGCTCGAAGAGCTCCTCTTCGTAGCGGAAGTGCTGATCCGTGTAGGCGACCAGTTCCCGGAAGATCTGGCGCAGGGCCGAGTCGGTCTCTCCGGATTCCATGGCCGTGTTCAGCTCGTTGATCAGATCGACGATCTTCCGATGCTGTTGGTCGATGGAGGGAATGCCCACGCTCAGCGCTTCGGTCCACCCGATCAGGACGTTGGTCGTCATCCTCCGGCTCCTCGTGGATTCGGCATTGATTGGCTCTCGAAGGCGAATTCATGCTGCTCTCGAGTCGAGCCGCGGCACGAGATCGGTATCGGCCGACGCGCGGCGGGCTTGAGTCCGAGCGCGACGGTTTGGACGCCGGCGTTACCCGTGTAGAATGGAATTCGACCACTGCACCCTGCCGGGAGCCGACGCGCGTGCCCAGCACCCGATTCCAGATCCCCTCGGCGTCGACCCTCGACGCCCACGAACGGACCCTCGTCCGGACCCTGGGCCTGTCTCCCGCCTCGGCCGACAGCGACGAAGACGAAGGAGTCCTGCTCGACAGTTTCGACGGCCGCCTGGTCCGCGACGGCGGTATCGCGGTCCGCCGCGACGCCCCGGACGGCGCCCGGCTGCAGTGGACCGACCTCGACCGTGCCGAGGACCGGGGGCTGCTCCGTGTCGCCCCCGCCGATACCATCGGGCCAGCCGACCTTCCCCGCGGTCCGGTCGCGGCACGCCTGGTCGGGATCCTCGACGTCCGATCCCTCGTCGCGCTGGCCCGTGTGCGCGAGCGACGGCGCCGGTGGGAGAAGCGGGACCGCCGCGGCAAGGTCGTGCTGCGTCTCCACGTCGTGGATTCGACCACCGTCATGGCCGAGGGATCGCAGACGTCGGCGTCGCTTCCGCCCCACCTCCACCTGATCGGACTCAAGGGCTTCGACCGGGACTACGCCGCCGCGCGCACGCGGATCGACGCCCTGGAGGACACGCAGCCGGCCGCGACCCCGTGGGCCATCGAGGTCCTCCGAGCGGCCGGACTGGAGCCCGGCCGCGATCCCGCGCGCGTCGAACTCCACCTGCGGGCCGGCACCCCGGTTCCCGACGCACTGCGCGAGATCTTCGGCGCCTACCTCGGCGTGATCCGCGCGCACCGCGAGGGCACGCGGCGCGCCCTCGACCCCGAGTTCCTGCACGACTTCCGGGTGGCCGTCCGACGCACCCGCGCCCTGCTCCGGGGGACGAAAGCCGCCCTGCCCCCGTCGCTGTACGAACGCTTCCGCGAGGAATTCCGGTGGTTGGCGCGGCAGACGAGTCGAGCCCGCGACCTCGACGTGTACCTGCTCGACTTCGACGACTTCACCGGACGACTGCCGCGCCCCGACCGCCCGGCCCTCGAACCCGTCCGCGTCTGGTTGCAACGCGAAACCGAACGCGAACACGAGCGCCTGGCCGACGTGCTCGCCGGCGAACGCGTCGACACGATTCTCGACGACTGGGCGGCGGCGATCCGCTCCGACGCGTTCGGCGCCGGATCGTCGACGCGGGACCCCACGGCCGGCTCCCTCGCCGCCCGCGTCGTCGCGCGCGCCCACCGCCGGGTCCTGCGCGACGGCCGCACGATCACCGCCGACAGTCCCGACGAAGCCCTGCACGATCTCCGCAAGCGGGCCAAGGCCCTCCGCTACCTCGTCGACGGCTTCCGGGGCGCCTTCGACCGCAAGACCGTGAAGAAGCAGATCCGACACCTGAAGGACCTGCAGGACAACCTGGGCCGACACCAGGACCGCGCGGTGCAGGTCGAGACATTGCGTCGCATCGCGCACGAACTCGACGGGACGCCGCCGGCGACGTTCATGGCTCTCGGCTACCTCGTCGAGCAGCTCGATCGCGATCGCCACGCCCTGCGCGACGAGTTCGCCGCCCACTTCGAGGCCTACGACGCTCCGCAGCGTCGGCGGACCTTCGAGCGCATGCTCGACGCTGCTCGCCGCGCCGAGCCCGCCTCCCCGCGCGGCGAGGCCCGAGCATGAAGACCCTGGCCCTGTATTCCATCAAGGGAGGTGTGGGGAAGACCTCGGCAGCGGTGAACCTCGCCTGGATCGCGGCCGAACGCGGAGGCCGCGTCCTGCTCTGGGATCTCGACCCGCAGGCGGCCACCACCTGGTTCCTGCGCGTGCGGGCGCGCATCCCCGGCGGTGGCCGGCACCTCCTCCACGGCGACGGCAACCTCCGCGAGCGTGTGCTCGCCTCCGACCATCCGCGCCTCGACCTGCTGCCGGCCGCACTGTCGTTGCGCAAGCTGGAGCGGCGGCTCGAACGGAAGGGGCCGGCCACCGATCGTATCGCCCGCCGGCTGGCCGGCGTCGCCGAGGACTACGACACGGTGATCCTCGACTGCCCGCCGGGCATTTCGCTCATGGCCGAGAACGTCTTCGAGGCGGCCAACGCCCTGGTCGTACCGGTGATCCCCTCGCCCCTGTCCGTCCGCACGCTCCACCAGTTGGTGCAGTTCCTCGTGCCGCGCCGATGGGACCACCGCACCGTGCTCCCGTTCTTCTCGATGGTCGATCGCCGGAAGAGCCTGCACCGGGACGTGGTCTCCCGCCTCTCGGCCGAGACGCCGGCGGTGCTCGCCGCCTCGATCCCCAACGCGACCGGGGTCGAGCGGATGGGGGTGCACCGGGCCCCACTGGTCGGCACCGCCCCCCGATCCGCCGCGGCGCGCGCCTACGAGGCTCTCCACGACCTCCTCGAGGACGCCCTCTACGGAACCGATCCCGTCGACCGCTCCGCACGCGCGCTCGAACACCGGCTCGACGTTGGCGGTCCGCGACGCATGTGACACCCTGGGCGCAACCCGGCCCTCCGCGGCTGCGTCCTCCTCGCACCGCCGTCCGCCCGAAGGACCTCCATGGATTCCGCTGCCGCGCCGACGACCGACCGCCGCGTTCCCGCCCACTTCCCCGGCGAACGCGGCTCGAGTGGCCCCGACGAGGGGGTCCGGTCCGGATTGCGAATCGCCGGCGCGATCGTCGCCGCCATCGCCGTCCTCGTGGCGATCGCGGAGTTCGCCGTCGGGCCGCGGCTGCTCCCCGCCGCAGCCACGGCTCCGCACGCGGATCCCGGCGTCGCCCTCGTCGCACGCGGGTTGGTCGTCGCCGGAGTGATCCTGGGCCTGCTCGTCCACGTGGTGGCTCGCCACGGACGGATGACCACGCGCCAGCTCGTCCACCTGGGCCTTTTCACGGAACTCCTCGGGGCGCTCCTGCTGGCCACCCACAGCCTGCTGGTGCACCGCACCGAGACGTCGGCGGGCCTGGATCCGACGGTCGACGGTCCCACCCTGGTGGGCCTGTGGGTCCTGCTGCTCCCCCTGGCGGTGCGACCTTCGTGGACCTGGGCCCTGGCCGTCGGCCTGGTGTCGGTGGCCCTCGAGCCGGGCCTGATCCTTCTGCAGTCGACCCTGGCGACCACCCTGGAGACCGACGTCGGAGCCACCGTGTGGGCCTTCCGCGCGAACTACCTGTGCGCGGCGCTGGCCGTACTACCGGCCCTGGCGCTCGAGCGATCCCGGCGTCGCGCCGACGAGGAGCGCCGCCGTGCCGAATACGCCGTCGAGGAGCGGATCGACGGCGCGGGCCCCGGTGAAGTGTGGCGCGCCACGCACCCGCGGCTGGTCCGGCCGGTGGCGGTGCGGATCGTCCGGCCGGCGAGGGGGGCGGCCTCGGAGCCTTCGCCCACGGTCCTCGACGACTTCGCGCGGGCGGCGGCCGAGGCCGCGCAGCTCGAGTCACCCCACACCGTCGCCACCCTCGACCACGGACTCGCGGCCGACGGAACCTTCTACGTCGTCTCGGAGTGGCTCACGGGCCTGGACCTGCAGCGCCTGGTCGAGGACTTCGGGCCCCTCCCGGAGGAACGCGTCGGCTATCTGCTGGGCCAGGTGTGCCACGCCTTGCACGACGCCCACCTCCGCGGGCTCGCGCACGGCGACCTGAAGCCGGCGAACGTATTCACCTGCGTGAAGGGCATCGAGGTCGACTTCGTGAAGGTCGGCGACTTCGGGCTCGACGCGCCGGTGATCCCCGAAGCCGACGGCGCTCGCGGAGTGGCACGCGGGACGCCGGCCGTGCTGGCCCCCGAGCGGGTCTCGGGCGCGCCACCCGACGTGCGCAGCGACCTCTACGCACTCGGCTGCCTGGCCCACTGGCTGCTCTGCGCAGAACCGGTCTTCGCAGGTGGACCGGTCGAGGTCATGGCCCGGCAACTCGGCGACGAGCCGACGCCCATCCGGGAGCGGATCGAACGGACCCTCGACCCCGGTCTCGAGGCCGTGGTCACGGAGTGCCTGCGAAAGGATCCCGCCGCCCGGCCGGTGGACGCGCGCGAGGTCGGGCGACGGATCGCGGCCACGGGGCTCGCGGGTCGCTGGTCCGAATCGGAGTGTCGCGCCTGGTGGCACGACCATGCACCGGAGATGCTCGGCGAATCGGGCGGCCCGTCCGGGGACCCGGTCGAGGCCGGAGAACCTCCGGTGGGCACCACCCTGCGCACGGAGGACGAGTCCGCGGTTCCGGCTGCGCCCGAACCGTCGTTCTTCCGTCGAAGAGCCGCCCGACGACGTGACACGCCCGAGGGACCCGACCACACGTCCGAGGCCTAGAACTCGTCGACGTCGAAGATCTCGATCGGCCCTTCGAGCGTGCGGTGCACCGGGCACCGGTTCGCGATCTCGTGCAGACGCGCCCGCTGCTCGTCGTCGAGATCCCCGGTGACCTCGACCTTGCGACGGAGCCGCGAGAGCTTGCCCTCGCCCGTCTCGCACTCCTCGCAGTCGTCGGCGTGGACACGATCGTGTTCGAGATCGACGCGCACGTCCTGCAGGTCCCAGCCCTTGCGCTCGGCGTACATGCGCAGCGTCATGGCGGTGCAGGTGCCCAGGGCGGCGAGCAGGAACTCGTAGGGCGTCATGCCCTGGTCGTCGCCGCCGACGTCCTTCGGCTCGTCACCGATCACGGAGTGACCGCGCGACGTGGCCTCGTGCTGGTATTTCTCGACGTGAAGGATCTGCATGTGGGTACTCATGGCAACGACACCAACTCGACGTCGAAGACCAGGGTGGCGTCGGGCGGGATCACCGGCGGTGCGCCGGCGGAGCCGTACCCCAGTTCGGGAGGAATGATCAACTTGCGCTTGCCGCCCACGCGCATCGACTGCAGGCCCTCGGTCCAACCCGAGATCACCTGGTTCAGACCGAAGGTGATGGTCTCGCCGCGGTCGACCGAACTGTCGAACTTCGTTCCGTCGGTCAGCCAACCGGTGTAGTGCACCTCGACCCGGGCACTCGGTCCCGCGGGCGATTCACCCGCGCCGGGCTCGAGATCGTAGTACATCAACCCGCTGTCGGTCTTCGTGGACTCGCCCTCGACGGGCGCGCCCGGGAAACGGTTCTTCTCTTCGCTGCTCACGATTCCTCCTGTCTCGAGATCCACCACCACGACGGCGTTCCGTCCATCGGCGAGCGCGACCGTCACGATCGCCTGCATCGAGCCGGCCTCCATGGTGGCGGCATGGGCCCGGCCACCGGCGTGTTCCTCGGCCACCTCGACCGCCCGCGCCAGACCGACGCTCTCCTCGAGCGCCGCGTGGAGACGGGCCGGGTCGGGGGGAACCGTACGCAGGTCGGTCGCGAAGGCCGACGGAGCGACCACAAGGGCCGCGAACGCCAACCGGAGCGTGCCTCGACGGATCAACGATTTCCCGGCGGACGTGGCACCGGTGGGAGCGAATCGACGAGTACGGTACGAGCCGTGCCGACCCGGAAGGTCGGATCGAAGTCGTTGCGGAATCCGGCGAAGATCGTCTTCTCGCCCAGCCCTTCGCTCAGCGTGAACGCAACGGTGTCCGAATAGGCCCGCCAGTCCGCGCCGGCGAAGTCGGGCGACTCGCTCAACAGCATCTCGCCCGCCTCGGTGACGAGGGCCGCGACGGTGACCGTACGCCGGGTGGTCACCCCCGCGCTGTCCACCACGCTCACGTTGGGAGTGCCCACCGGTCCCGCGCGCAGGAACTGCACGATCGACACGGTCGAGAATCCGAGCTCGCTCTCGGCCAGCAACTCGAAGGTCCACTGCTCGGCCTCTTCGTCGAAACCGAACTCCAGGGGAAGACGGAAGGGAACGTAGGGATCGTCGGGCTCGGCCACGACGATCCGGTCGGTGCCGGTGGTGTCCGCCGGATCGCCCACCTGCACCACGACGTCGACCACACCGGGACCGGTCGCCACGTAGGTGACGGTATCGTCCACGGCGACGGATCCCTGCCGCTCCAGCGAGGGAAAGACACCGGAAACGGGCTGGAACTGCGGTTCGAAGCGGGGACGCAGAGTGACCCCGGCGACCGGACCGATCCCGGTGGAACTGCGACCCCGGTACCTGACCCGCAAGGTGTCCGCCGCGTCGTCGAAGGGAGGAATCGGAACATCGACCTCGGTACGCACCCCGGGCGTGATGTCGAAGGTCGCCGGATCGTCGAACGACCCGTCGAAGGAGAACTCGACCTGGGTCGACACCCCACTCCGCACGAGGAAGGGAACGTCGAGACTGCGCGCCTGCGGCGTGCCGGACGCGGTTCGCACCACGAGAGGTGCGTCGACCGCGACGACGTCGCTCGGCACCACCACCACACCCTCGGGGCGCACGCGGTAGTAGTTGATCCGCTCGGGATCGAAGTCGAAGTGCGTGGCTCGGATGGGTTCGCCCGGCAGGGGTTCGGCGTAGCGCAGTCCGGTGGCGGGCGTGTCGACGTCGTCGGGATCGCCGACCGAGTGCAACAACGTGTAGCTGGTTAGAGCCGTGTCGGTGCCGGTCTCGAAGCTGGTCTGGTCGGGCAGGACGTTGCGCCACGTGACGACGACCGAGTCGCCCGCGACCGAAGCTGCGATCTGCCAGCCCGAACCGACGTCGGGGCTGTCCGGATCGAAGGGGTTGCTGTTGTCGGGCGCATCGACGTCGCGCGAGCAGGCCGCGAGGCCGGCCAGCAACGCGAGGACCACCACGGCACGCTTGAGGATCAGAACGTCCATCGCCACCCCATCTCCACTCCGAGACCACGTGTCGGCGTCGAGGCCGACGAGAAGGCGGGGCTGTCCACGGTGGGACCCGCGAAGAAGCTCCCGTGGGCGCGCCAGGCGTCGAAGACGCTGTACGCACCGATCGCGATGATCGCCACCGTCGCGTAGGTGCGCAGATCGTTCTTCGACTCGACGTCGTCGAAGGTCTCGTCCATCGATTCGCGCGCACGTCGGACCTCGGCCGAGGTGATCGCGTCCTCGTACGCGGTGACCGCCTCGAGGTAGTCGTCACGCGCGTCCTGGTACTGCGCTTCGGCCCCGGCGAGCGACAACCAAGCCCCCGCCTGGAGCGCCATCATGGTCCACCCCGACACGGGGCGACGCTGGTAGAGCTGACCCAGACCGGCGAGAACGGACGACGAGCCCATGGCCTGCCATCGGCTGAGTCGGACCAGGTCGAGGTCGATGGTGATCCGGTCCTCGGGCCCGTCCACCTGGACGGGCTCACGATGGACGGCGTAGCCCGGTGCGCGCACGGCCAGCATGCGCAGTCCGGTGGCGATCTCGATGGGTTCGTCCAGTGGCAGTTCGCCGCGGACCTCGCCGTCGATCAGGACCTCCGCGCCGGCGGGGCCCCGCAGATCGAGCCGCGCGGCGTCGGCCGACACCACGGACACCGTGATCAAGAGGATCGTGAGGAGCGCGGCCGTGCGGAACGGCGACCCGGACCGGGCCGGCACGTCGGGACTCGGTGGTTGCATCAAGAGTGGGGACTCCTGCCGGGTTCGTGAGGACGGCCGGGATTCGGCAGCGACATCCGTCGCAGTATAGGGGAGCACGGGCGGGGCCTCAATCGGCGGACCCTTCCGTACCCCCGATCACGGGGTCGAGCGCGGCGCGGCCGCCGGTCGTGAACACGATCCGCGCGGGAAGCCGCGGTCGGAAATCGGAAGGAAGCAGCATCGAACCCGTTCATCGGATCCGGTCGCGCCGCAACGCGTGGCTGAGGCAGTGCGGACCGCCCCGCGCGCGGCTCAATTCGTGGCTGGGCAGGAGGATGCAGGTCGGCTCGGGCCGATCGAGATCGACCGGCACCCGGCCCGCGATCACGTCGTCGGCCTCGACCACGCGGTAGCCGCGCCCCGCCAGACACTCGGCCGTGGCCACGTTGCGCTCGTACAGCACGATCACGCCGGGCGCCAGTGCCAGCGCATTGGCCCCGTCGGTCCACTGCTCGCGCTGTTGCTCGAGGGGATCGTCCCCCCCGCAGGGAACTGCTTCGAGATCGACACCCCGGCCGCGCAGCGCCGTGAGCATGTCCGAGGCCGGGCGCGGTCGCGGGTCCTTCTCGTGCAGATCGAACTCGTAGACGCTCGCCGTGTCGTCGTGGCCGGGCAGGATCACCGGCGGGAAGGCCAGGCAGCTTCCTGCGTCGATCTGCGTCATGACCGTGTCGAGGTGCATGTAGGCGCGCTTCTGGGGCAGCGACGCGACGATCAACCACCGCGGCCCGTTCTCCATGCGCGTGAGGGCCCGCACCACGTGGCGCACGCCCGAGCGGTTCGTCCGCTCGGAGTAGCCGATCACCGCCACGTCCTCCGACAGCACCATGACGTCCCCACCCTCGATACGCGGTTGGTGCATCCCGATGTACAGGGGACGGTCCGGGGAGGCCTCGAGCGGGTCGTGAAGCACGGGCGTGGCCGCGAGATCCGGATGGAAGCGAAACACCGTGCGCGCCAGCAGGACCTCGCGCGTGCGCGTGAGCGTGGCCATGGCCGAGAACAGCACGCTGTCGGCCACCACCACCTGCGGATCGCGCTGGAAGCACCAGTTCGGCACCGGCACGACCTCGAAGAGCTCTTCGCTCGACAGGACGTCGCTACCCTCGGTGAAGCGCACCCCGGCCACGAACATGTCCACGAGGTCCGACGGGCTCGACGCCTGCATGCGCTCGCCCACCGGCGACGACACGTCGTCGAGCATGGCGTTCAGCAGCCACGAGCGCGCGCCCTCGGCCGCGAGTGCCTCGACGAGCAGGTCGCGCATGTCGTGCACCCGGACGTCGACCGCGCCGAGCAGACGCCGGAAGCGTTCGTGCTCCTCGCGGGCCCGCTCTCCGAACAGGATGTCGTCGAAGAGCAGCTCCTCCATCATGTCGGGGACCATGCGGTCGACCTCGGGTCCCGGCGCGTGCACGAGCACCTCGCGCAGTCGGCCCACCTCGGAGCGCACGTCGAGCATTTCGGTTCCTCCGTGCGGCTCAGCGGTGCCGTCGGGGCCGCGGGGTGTGGGGACGGGGATCGAACACCAGTTCCACCGGGCAGTGGTCGCTGCCCGGTACGTCGGCGTGGATCCGGGCGTCGACGATACGATCAGTCGAGGCGGAATCCACGAAGAAGTAATCGAGACGCCAGCCCACGTTCCGCGCCCGGGCCCCGCCGCGCATGGTCCACCAGGTGTAGGCGTCCTCGGTGTCGGGATTCAGGTGGCGGAAGGTGTCGACGTAGCCGGCCTCGACCATGCGGTCGATCCACTCCCGTTCCTCGGGCAGGAAGCCGGTGTTCTTCACGTTCGCCTTGGGGCGGGCCAGGTCGATCTCACGGTGCGAGGTGTTCAGGTCACCGCAGAAGACCACGCGTTTGCCCTGGGAACGAAACTCCTCGCAACGCTCCAGGAAGAGCTCGTAGAAGCGCAGCTTGTAGGGCACGCGGCTCAGATCGTCGCGACCGTTGGGGAAGTACGCGCTGAGCAGGACCCAGTCTCCGTAGTCGGCGACGATGGTCCGGCCCTCGATGTCGAACTCCTCCTCGCCCAGGCCGAGTTCCACGGCGAGCGGCTCGGTGCGCGTGAGGAGGCCGGTCCCGCTGTAGCCCTTCCGAGCCCGCGAGGGGTTCCACACGGCGTGGTAGCCCAGGGGCGAGGCCACGGCAGGATCCATCTGTTCGGGTTCGGCGCGGATCTCCTGCAGGCACAGGACGTCGGGAGCGGTGGCGTCGAGCCAGGGCAGCAGCCCCTTCCTGTGCACCGATCGGATGCCGTTGACGTTCCAGCAGAAGAGTCGGAGTGCGGCCATGGACCTGAACCCACCGGGGCGAACGAAGAAGCCCGGCCGACGGGTGCCGACCGGGACTTCGTGATACCAGCATCGCCCGGAGGCGGCAAGCTCAGCGCTCGAAGCGGAAGAGGTGCTGCTCGCCGTCGATCAGCACGAGCGCGGTCAGCGGGAATCGCGCACCGGCGGGCTCGAAGTAGGTCCAGAAGGCCTTGCCGTCGTCCGGGCGCACGCGCACGCGCGTCGGCGAGGGCATGACCTCGGTCCGGCTCGTCGCGGCGCCGGGTTCGACCGTCGCGTAGCGTCGCAGGTCTTCGCGGTCGCGTCGGGTATCCGACGCCTTTCGGCTCTCGAGCTTCGACCCGCTCCGCAGAGGGTACTCCCGGTAGGCGAGGCCGTCGGGGTCGATTCCGCGCGTCGTGTCGAAGAGTCCGTGGACCTGTGGCCCCGGTCCGTCGGACGCCCGCGCGCCCCGGCCCCGCAGACCGTAGGTGGCGCCGCCCTCGAAGTCGGGCTTCGGCGTCAGCCAGCGTCCCTCGGCGTCGACGAGGTGCAGGTCGCTACGGGTCAGGTCGATCTCGGTGTCGGATCGGTTGAGCACGATCACGTCGAGTGCGAGAACGCCGTCGACCTCGAAAGTGGCGGCCGCCACGAGCACGTCGCGATCGCCGGCGACCAGGGCTTGCCGCATGACCGACTCGGGGCCGAGGAGGTCGAGATCGCCGAGTTCGGCGATCGGCACCGAGTACTCGGTTTCGATCCCGCGCAGGTAGTCGGCGTCGCCGAGGCCCGGATCCGTCTCCGGGGAAGGGGCGTTCGAGCAGCCGGCGACGAGGATCAGACCGAGGCCGGTGGTGAGGAGGGGTGCGCGTCCCATGCTGTCTCCCTGGTGGTGGAGCCGCGAGGTGACGGCCGCGGTCGAGGCGTCGGGCGCAGTGCGGCCGCGGCACCGTGGTGCAAGTTCCGAGCCCTGCAGAGCCGCACCCGCGGATCGGGCCGCAGCGTGTCCGGCCGTGGACCGCAATGCCCCCTCCTGTCCCGCTCGGCCCTCCGGAGAGCCTCCGCGCACCGCCTGTCGGGTCGCGGGGTGCACACCGCGGCTCGGGCGGAGGCCGATCGCGCCCAGTCGTCTACCTTGTCGTCCATGACTGCGCCGAACTCCACTGGACCCTCGCCCCGACGACGGTCCCGCCGCTTCCGCCTGGTGACGCTGAGCGTGGCGGCGGGCGTTCTGCTCGGGGTGGCGATCGCCCTGACCTTCGACCTGTTCGGGCCGCGCGAGACCGGACTCGCGTCGGTCGACGTCCTCATGCTCGATCGCAGCCCGGCCCAGGGTTCGAGCTACGTGATCGAGCTCGAGTCGCTGCGGGCGGGCTACCCCGTGATCCTGCACGTCGACCGCGACGGATTCCCGTCGATCCTGTTCCCGACCGGGCGGCTCGCCCAGATCGGGGCCGGGCACCGGGTCCGCCTACCCGACCCTCAGGGCAACGCCACCTGGTGGGCGGGCCCCGACGACGCCGGCACCCTGCTGACGGTCCTCGCGAAGAGCCCACCGGCCGACGTGGACCGCCTGGTCGAGCTGGTCGAACGGGCAGCGGCGAAGGCCGACGACTCCGAGGACGCGCTGCGCAACGTGGAACGCGTGGTGCGACGCCGCCTGGGGGAGCCCCTCGCGGTCGAACTGCTCCCGGGGCAGGGCGGCTGATCCGGGGCAGAGCAGCCGAAGTGGCCTCCTGCGGAGGCAGGGTCGCGGTACTAGTTTGGCGGGTCGTCACGCACGCGTTCTCGACTCGACCCCAGCGGAGGAGCACTCATGGCCGATGCCAAGGCCGTCAAGCGGATCGCCGTCACCGGTGCCGCCGGCCAGATCGGATACGCCCTGCTGCCGCGCATCGCGGCCGGCGAGATCTTCGGACCCGACCAGCCCGTCCAGATCCAGTGCCTGGAGATCCCCCCGGCCATGGACGCCGTGCGCGGCGTGGGCATGGAGATGCTCGATGCCGCGTTCCCCCTCCTGGCCGGGTTCACCGCCAGTGATGACCCGCGCGAGGCCTTCGAGGGCGTCGACCTGGCCCTGCTCGTCGGCAGCAAGCCGCGCAGCAAGGGAATGGAACGCAAGGACCTGATCCGCGAGAACGGCCCGATCTTCACCGGCCAGGGCAACGCCCTGAGCGACGTGGCGAACCCGGACTGCCGGGTGGTCGTGGTGGGCAACCCCTGCAACACCAACTGCCTGATCGCCCAGCACAACGCCCCGAAGCTGGAGAAGCAGAACTTCAGCGCCATGACCCAGCTCGACCACAACCGCGCGGTGGCGCAGCTGGCCGACAAGGCCGGCCGTCACAACACCGACGTGGCCGGCGTGATCATCTGGGGCAACCACTCGAACAAGCAATATCCCGACTACCACCACGCCACGATCGGCGGGAAGCCGGCGCTCGACGTGATCGGCGACGAGGCCTGGCTCCAGGGCGAGTTCATCAAGACCGTGCAGGAACGCGGCAAGGCGATCATCGAGGCCCGCGGTGCGAGCAGCGCCATGTCGGCGGCCAGCTCGGCGATCGACCACGCGCACGCGCTGTTCCGCGGCACCCCCGACGGCCGCTGGACCAGCATGGCCGTGACCAGCGACGGCAGCTACGGCGTGCCCGAGGGCCTGATCTGCAGCTTCCCCGTGCGCTGCCCGGGCGACGGCACCTACGAGATCGTCCAGGGCCTGGAGATCGACGACTTCGGGCGCGCGGCCTTCGGCAAGAGCATCGACGAGCTGCAGCAGGAGCGCGAGACGGTCTCCGACCTGCTCGGTTGAACCCTGCCACCTTGGGGTCCGTGGCGACGGCGTCCCCATCCGGGGGCGCCGTTCGTCGTCCCGGAAGCGGTGCGAGGTTGGGACGACGGCGATCCGCGGGTATGCTCGGACCACGGTCCCTCCCTCGCTCAGGAGCGTTCCCGTCGTGAAGAAATTCTTCGTCGGTTGCGGTGTCGTCGTGGTCGTCTTCCTCGTCCTGGCCATCGTGGGGATCTACGTGTTCAGTCAGTGGGCGCAGGACATGCTTCCCGAGATCGAAGACTTCGCCCGCAACCGGGCCGAGCTGGTCGAACGCTACGGTGCCCTGCCCGAATACGTTCCTCCTCTCGACGGTGCGTACGATCCGGGCCTCGTGGCCCGGTTCGTCGACGTGCGCGAATCTCTGCAGCCCCGGCAGGATGCTCTGGCCGCGGACTTCGACGAAATCCTGGGGCGCGCGCCGGAGGATCGACCCAGCGGCATCGGTGGGTTCATCGACGAGATGCGTTCGGCCATGGGAATGGTCGCGCGAACCGCCCGCTACACGGCCTTCAGCGACTCGGTCCTGATGGCCCACGAGATGGGCCGCGGCGAGTACGGTCACATCCAGCTCGCGTTCCTGTACGGATGGTCGAACCTCGCCGACGAGCGCGCCGCGTGGTCGGCGGCGCTCGAGACCGGGCGGGCGGACGACGAGGCGGTCGAGGCAGCCGCGGAACTCTTCGACGCCCACGCGCGCCGTTCCCGCGAAGTGCTGCGCGAACACCTCGCGAACCTGCGGCGGGAGATCGACACAAGTGCCGCCGGGGATTCCGCACTCGCCTTCCTCGCAGCAGTCGAGGGCGGCTCGTCGGAGCTCCCCTTCACCGACCCCGTGCCGGCGACCCTCGAGGCCGCGTTCGAGGCCCACGAGGTCCGGCTGCGAGTGACGACGCCCAACACCCTGGGCCAGTGGCTCGCCGAGGCACCGGCCCTGCTCGAGGAGGAGGATTTCGATGAGTCCCGGAGTCGTGAGGTCACCGTCGAGTTCTAGCGCAGGCCTGCGGCTCGTCACACTGGTCGTGGCGGGCCTGCTACTTTCGGTCCCGGCCGGCGCACGAGAGACTGCCGCTGCAGAAACGACGGCGTGGGCCCGCGCTCTTCCCGACCTGGTCGAGCGCGTGGAACCGGCTGTCGTGCAGGTGTTGAGCACACGTTTCGGCCGTCCGGCGTCGGGTCCCACGCAGCCGCCGGGACAGCAGCTCTCCACGGGCGCGGGCGTGATCGTGGATCCTCGCGGCTACGTCCTCACCAACCACCACGTGGTCGACGGGGCCCGCCGGGTCAGGGTCGTGCTGTCGCAGCCGCGGGAAACCGGTCAGCAGACACGGTCGGTCCTCGAGCCGCGTGGCGAGATCCTGGGCGCCCAGATCGTGGGCACCGATCTCGAAACGGACCTCGCGGTCCTGAAGATCGACGCCGAGAACCTGAACGCGCTGCCCTTCGGCGACAGCGAGGCCGTCCGACAGGGCCAGTTGGTGTTCGCGCTGGGCAGTCCGCGCGGCCTGGACGGGTCGGTGTCGCTCGGTGTGGTCAGCGCGACCGCCCGGCAGTTCCAGGACGGCAGTCCCATGATCTACATCCAGTCCGACGTGGCCGTGAATCCGGGCAACAGTGGCGGTCCGCTCGTCGACACCCACGGCCGACTGGTCGGGATCAACTCCTTCATCGTGAGCGGGTCGGGTGGGAGCGAGGGCCTCAGTTTCGCGGTTCCGAGCAACATCGCGCGGACCGTGTTCGAACAGATCCGCAACACCGGGCGCGTACAACGCGGAATCGTCGGCGTGAATCCCCAGACCATCACCCCGCTCATGGCGGAGGGTCTGGGCCTGGGACGAAGCTGGGGCGTGGTCCTGGGTGACGTGTTCCCCGGCGGCCCGGCTGCGATGGCGGGCCTCCGGACCGGCGACGTCGTTCTGAGTCTCGACGGCAAGCCGATGGAGAACGGACGACAGCTGCGGGTGAACCTCTACGGCAAACCGATCGGGGACTCCGTGCGCCTCGAGGTGCTGCGCGGTTCGCGCCGGCTGGCTTTCGACGTCTCCGTCGCCGAACGTCCCGACGATCCGCAGCGCTTCGGTGATCTGGTCGACCCGGAGGACGCGACGGTCGAGCGATTGGGGATCATGGGCCTGGATCTCGATCGCGAGCTGGCGTCGATGTTCGGCGCCGGTCTACGCAGTCGGAGCGGCGTGGTCGTCGCCGCCGTGTTGTTCAGCCTGTCCCCGCTCGAGGGCGGACTGGCACCCGGCGACATCGTCCGTGGCCTGAACGGTGTCACGATCGGCGGCGTGGACGATCTGCGCCGCGCCGTCGACGATCTCACGATCGGTGAACCGGCGGTGCTGCACGTCGAGCGCATGGGTCAACTGCTGTACGTCACGCTGCAGATCGACTCGTGAGCTGGCTGCTGCTCGAGCCCTACCACGACGGCAGTCATCGCCAGCTCGTCGACGGCCTTCGCGAGCACGTGGTGCCGGATGCCGATCTCTGGACGCTCCCGGCCCGCAAATGGAAGTGGCGGATGCGGGGCGCCGCCCTCGAGTTCTCGCGTCGCGTCCACGAGAGCGGTACGCGACCCCACGCGATCTTCGCGTCGAGCATGCTCAACGCCGCGGAGTTCCGCGCCCTGCTCCCGGCCACGCGGCGAACGGTCCCGCTCCTCCTGTACTTCCACGAGAACCAGCTCACCTACCCGGTCCAGCACTTCGATCCACGGGACCACCACTTCGCCTGGACGAACGTGCATTCCGCCCTGGCCGCCGACCGCGTGCTGTGGAACAGCGCCTACAATCGCGATGCCTTCCTCGGTGCGCTCGAACGCCTGATCCACAAGATGCCCGACGCCCGGCCGGACTGGGCGGTGGAAGCGATCGCCGCGCGCTCACGGGTCCTGCCCGTGCCGATCGACGACGCGCAGATCCTGGGCGACGTGGCCGACGTCGAACCCCGCCACGGTGTGTGTCACGTGGTGTGGAACCACCGTTGGGAGCACGACAAGGGCCCCGAACGGCTCCACACGGCGGTGGAGGCCCTGTGCGCTTCGGGACTGGACTTCGAGATGTCGGTCGTGGGGCAGTGCTTCCGGACATCGCCCTCCGTCTTCGGCGAGATCGGCGAGCGTCTCGGGGACCGACGCCGCGCGTGGGGATTCCTGGAGTCCCGGCGGGACTATCACCGGCTTCTCGCCACGGCCGATGTCGTGCTGTCGACCGCGGACCACGAGTTCCAGGGGCTCGCCGTGCTCGAAGGCGCGGCGGCCGGCGCCGTGCCTCTGGTTCCCGACGCCCTCGCGTACCCCGAGATCTGGCCCGGAGCCTGGCGCTACCGCGACGACGAGGACATGGTCACGAAGCTGCTCGACCGTGTCGGGCAGCCTGGGCGATGGCGCTCCGTGGACGCGCGCCCCACCGCGATCGGATACGGCTGGTCACGACTCGCCCACGTCTGGAACGAAGAACTGTCGGCGCTCGGCCACGGCGAGGACGTCCACTAGACCCGAAAGCGTCCGCCATCTGCCCCGTCGCGCCGCCCGAAGCGAACAAAATACGAACACATCAGCACAGCCGAGCCCGGATCGCCGGAGAAATCCGCCCTGGGGGGGTACGCAACGGACTTCGTTTTGATGTAGACTTGTCGGCAGTCAGTCGTGCCTGACACAACACGAGCCAGGGGCAGCCCCATACCCGTTCCTCGCGGTGACGGGGCCCGCGCCTACTTTTTTTTTCGCATCCTTGGAGGACTCATGCGCTCCTGGAGACTGTCCCTCTTCTTCACCCTTGCCCTCGTCCTGATGCTGGCCCCGGCTGCCCATGCGCAGTTCACGGTCAGCTTCGGCAGCAGCTGGGACGGCGTCCCGCTGCAGGACATCCTCGACGCCGAGTTCGGTCCCGGCACGGTCGACATGATGACCGGCTACGAGGGTTATCTGGCCGGCGACGCCGACCCTTCGTACTGGGAGGACCTCGGCGCGCAGTCGATCATCATCCGTGAGATCGCCGGCTACGCTGACAACAACATTCTGGGCTGGTACGAGGAGACCCTCGTCGGTGCACCCACGATCGATGGCGTGGGAGACGGCGTCATCTTCGCGGGCCCCATGTCCGAGGGCATGGAAGTGACCGTCGACTTCACCGAGGTGACCCGCTTCGGCTTCTACCTGAACCCGAACGGCACCGGCGACGGTATCAACGCGCCCGAGCCCGAGCTGTTCTACACCAACCGCAGCTACAACGACCTGGGTGCCGACGGCAGCGGTGCCGTCAACCCGCCCTTCGACGGGGATGCCCAGTTCCTGGTCTACAACGTGAGCCACCTGCGCGGTACCCCCGCCTACGTGGTCGCGGTCGAGGACCTCGACTCGGGTGCAGAGCTGTTCCCGAGCTACACCGCCGGTGGCACCGACAACGACTACAACGATCTCGTCTTCGAGATCCGGGCCGAGTCGCCGGTCGACACCGAGAGCAGCAGCTTCGGCGCCGTGAAGTCGCTGTTCGACCGTTAGGCCGGAACTGCCGAAGAGCATGAGTCGCGGCCCATCGCCTCCCCGGGCGGTGGGCCGTACTCGTCTCCCTCAGTCGTCGAGCAGGGCCTCCACGAACGCTCCGTAGCCCCGCTCCCGATCCACCAGATGCGATTCCAGGATCCATGTCAGCGGCGTCCCGTCGGGGAGCCGCCCGCGGAGGGGCGTGGGATTGCGCGGGTGCAGGTAGCTGGTGATGCGATCGTCGGCGATCCGCTCGTGCGGGAACTCACCGATGAGGTGCCCGCAGTGATGGTTGCCGAACTCGTAGCCCAGGTCCACCGCCGTGGTCCGCATGAAGTCGTAGAGATCCGCCGCCGTGCACTCGGGGTCGTCGCGGAAGCGTTGCTGTCCCCGCCGGAACGCGGTCTCGACCGCCTCGCGCACGGAATGCTTGTGGGGGTCGTCGCCCAGCACGTAGGTGCGGCCGAAATCGGCCTCCCACCCGTCGAACACCGGACCGAGGTCGACGAAGAGGATGTCGTCGGGCTCGATCACACGGTCCGGCGGATGTTCCTGGTACGGATACAGGGTGTTCGGGCCGGTGCGCACGACACGACGGTGCCACCAGCGGGGTCCGCCGAAGGCGTCGCCAGCGAGGTCGTGGATCCGCCGGCTGGCCTCCGACTCGGTGATCCCCGCCCGGAGGATCGCAGCGCACTCGACGGCGTCGAAGAGCCGCTCGGCCAGGCGCTGAGCCGCGAGCAGTCGTTCCTTCACGGGATCGGTCATGCGGACCTCCGGTGGGGGTCGACGTCGGCCGAACCCGAACCTAGACTGCCGGGGACCCTTCGCACCAGGGAGTTCTCGTGAACGACGCATCGCACTTCGACGAGCTGGCCTCGACCTGGGACGACGACCCTGTGAAACTCGAGCGCGCCCGCGCCGTCGCGCGCGCCATCGTCGACCGTGTGGACCTGCAGGGAGCCCACGTGATCGAAGACGGCTGCGGGACCGGCCTCCTGGGCTTCGCGTTGCTCGAGGTCTCGTCGCCGGCCACCATCACCTTCATCGATCCCTCCGAGGCCATGCGGGACCAGGTCACCCGCAAGATCGCGAGCCTTCCACCGCAACGGGCGTGTGTGATCGCCCCGCACGAAGAAGTGGGGGCGGGTCGGGATCTCGTCGCCTCGCTCATGGTTCTGCACCACGTCGACGATCCGGCCGGGACCATTCGTCACTGGGCCGGGTGGCTGGACCACGGAGCGTACCTGGCGATCGCCGACCTCCACCGCGAGGACGGATCCTTCCACGGTCACGATCACGGACACGGCCCCCTTCACCGCGGATTCGACCCGACCCGCGTCGCCGACTGGATGCGCGACGCCGGCCTGGACCCGCAGGAGCCCGTCGACGTGTTCACCATGGAGAAGGACGTCGACGGTGAGACCCGCCATTACCCGGTGTGGTTGATGACCGGCCGGAAGTCCTGAGACCCCCGACCGGATCGGTTCAACCTCTCGACTCGCCACCCTCGACAGCCACCTCGGCCGCCGTCTCGGGTGCGGGTTCCGGAGCGCGTGGCCGGCGCGCGAATCCACCGAACACCCAGCGCAGCCCCCGCCGGAGGGGATCGAGCGACGAATACATCACCGGCACCACCACCAGGGTGAGGAAGGTGGCCACGGCCAGCCCCCAGATCACGGCAACGCCCATCGGCCCCCACCACTGACTCGATTCGCCGCCGATGGTGAAGAGCTTGTCCCACTCGCCGTCGGTCGCGTGGTTGACGTTGAACGACACGCCGGTGGTCAGCGGGATCAGACCCAGGATGGTCGTGATGGCCGTCAACACCACCGGCCGGAAGCGCGTCCGACCGGCTTCGACGATGGCCTCGTACTTCTCCATGCCGGCCGCGCGCAACTGCTGGATGTAGTCGAGCAACACGATCGCGTTGTTCACGACGATCCCGGCCAGCGAGATCACACCGACACCGGTCATGATGATCCCGAAGGGAGTGTTCGTGACCATGAGCCCGAGGAGAACGCCGATCAGGGACAGGAGAACCGTGCTCAGGATGACGAAGGGGATCAGCACGGAATCGAACTGCGTCACGAGCACCACGAAGATCAGCATGACCGCCAGCAGGAAGGCCTTGCCCAGGAAGTCCTGCGCTTCGGCCTGGTCCTCGCTCTCGCCCGTGTACTCGAGACGGTAGCCCGGCGGCAGCGGGAAGTCGGCCAGCCGCTGCTGCGCCTCGGCCAGCAGCGCGTTGCCGTTGTAGCCGGTGGCGGCGTCGCCGCTCACGGTGACCACCCGCTTGCCGTCGATGCGCGAGATCGAGGCCAGGCCGGTGGTGAACTCGACCTCGGCGAAGCTGGTCAGTGGAATGTCTTCACCCTCGTAGAACACGGTCAGGTTCTCGAGGTCCTCGCTCGTGGCCCGGGCCGGCGAGTCGTAACGCACCACGATGTCGTATTCGTCCTCGCCGACGCGGTACTCGCCCACGTCGTCGCCCTTCACGGCCGTGAGCACGGTACTGGCCAGATCCATGGTGCGGATCCCCATGCGCGCGGCCTTGTCGAGGTCGGGACGCACCACCAACTGCGGCAGCCCACGATCGAAGTCGTCCTGGAGGTTCACCAGGCCCGGAACGTCCTCGATCCTCGCCTTGATCCGGTTCGACAACTCACCGAGCCGCTCGAAGTCCTCGCCCACGATCTCGATGTTCACCGGCTTCCCCGTGGGCGGCCCTTCCTCCTGCTTGTCGATCACCAGCTCGGCCCCGGTGAACTCGGTGAGCATGCCCCTCAGCCGTTCCAGCATGGCCCGGGAGGAGTGCTCCCGGTCCTCCTGCGCGACGAACTCCATGCTCACGCGCGTGAGGTGCGGAGGTGCCTCCTGGCTGCCGCCGAACGACTCGTCACCCGCCGCCCCCACCTCGGTCACGTAGACCTTCATGTCGGGGATCTCGCCCACCGCACGCTCCACGTCGCGCGCATAGGCGTCGCTCTGTTCGATGCGGGTCCCACTCGGCGCGCTGATCTGCACGTAGGCATAGGTGGGGTCGGTATCGGGGAAGAGCTCCACACCGGCGTTGAAGTTTGCGTACAGGCCGAACATCACGACCAGCAGCACCACCATCGTTCCGATGGTCAGCGCCCGGTGGTTCAGGGCCCAGTGCAGCGTGGGCTCGTAGCTGCGCAGGCCGAAGTCCATGAGACGATCGCCCAGTCGCTTCTTCGGACCGTCATTGGTGGGAACCCGCATGAACTTGGCGCAGAGCACGGGATTGAAGATCAAGGCGACCAGCAACGAAGACACCAGCGTGACGATCACCGTGATCGGCAGGTACTTCATGAACTCGCCCATGATCCCCGGCCAGAAGGCCATGGGTCCGAAGGCGCAGATGGTGGTCAGCGTCGACGCCACGACCGCGGTCCCGACCTGGGTCGTTCCGTCGCTCGCCGCGCGCGGGCCTCCCTTACCGGCCGTGCGGTGCCGGAAGACGTTCTCGACGATCACGATCGCGTTGTCCACGAGCATGCCCAGCGCCAGGATCAGCGAGAACAGCACGACCATGTTGAGCGTGATTCCGAAGGCGTTGACCGCGGCAAACGTGATGAGCATCGAGAAGGGGATCGCCACGCCCACGAACAGGGAGTTCGTCAGCCCCAGGAAGAGGAACAGTACCGCCACCAC
The DNA here is from genome assembly GCA_035268685.1 of Candidatus Krumholzibacteriia bacterium. Classification (NCBI taxonomy): domain Bacteria; phylum Candidatus Krumholzibacteriota; class Candidatus Krumholzibacteriia; species Candidatus Krumholzibacteriia bacterium. The sequence continues at coordinate 22,407 of DATFKK010000015.1, forward strand.
GAGGATCAGACCCGAGAGGATGTTGTTCTCGAGTTCGGTGACCATGTCGCGGATCACGACCGACATGTCGCTCATGACCGAAATGGTCGTGCCGTCGGGCAGGGTGGCCCGCAGGCGCTCGAGCTCCTCGTTGACCAGGTCGGCGATGTCGATGATGTTCTCGCCGGTGCGCTTCTTCACGCTCAGGGTGACGGCCTCGCGACCCTCCTTGCGTGAAATGGTGTCACGGTCCTTGGTCCCGAAGGTCACACGCGCGACGTCACGCACGTAGACCGGCGACTCTGCCCCGGGATTGACCACGATGTCGGGAATCGCCGTGACCGATTCGAACTCGCCCGGGACCCGGACCGAGTACTCGTAGGTGCCCAGTCCGATCTCGCCGCCGGGAAGGGTGACGTTCTCCAGGGATATGGAGTCCTCGAGGTCCTCCAGGGACACGCCGAAGAAGCGCAGGCGCTCCGGATCGACGTCGATCCGGACCTGGCGCTCGACACCGCCCGTCAGGTCGACCGAGAGCACGCCGGGCACCTGTTCGAGGTCCTCCTGGACGTCCTCGCCCACCTGCTTCAGCCGGGCCAGGTCGAAGGGTCCGCTCAGCACCACTTGCATGATGGGCCAGTCGGTGCTGCTGATCTCGGAGACCAGCATGTCGTCCTTCACGTCCTGGGGCAGCTCGGGCTTGGCCAGCTCGACCGCGTCGCGCACCTTCTGCAGCGCGTCGCTCATGTCGACGCTGGGCTGGAACTCCATGACGACGGTGCTCACACCCTCGCTCGAGGTCGAGGTCATCTCCTCGACGTCGGCCACGCCCTTGAGCTGGGTCTCGAGCTTCCGTGTGACCAGATTCTCCATGTCCTCGGGACTGGTCCCGTAGTACGGCGCGTAGACCATCACGAACGGGATCTTGACGTCGGGCGAGGACTCGCGCGGCAGCACGACGTAGCTGTAGGCGCCCAGGACGACGACCAGCACCATGAGCGCGATGCTGGTCATCGACTTGCGGATGGCCAGATCGGTGACCCTCATCGTGGTTCCTCGACGGCGGGGGACGTGGGCAGGGGACGGCTCTCACCGGTCATCATGTCGCGAAGACCCTCGAGATTGCCCTCTTCCCGGACCTCGGCCGGATCCGCCGGAATGCTCCCGTCGCGGGCGGTGGCGACCTCCTGTACGATCACGCGGGCACCGCCCTGGAGTTGGCGTTGGCCGCGCACGACCAGGCGTTCCCCTCCGGCGAGTCCCTGTTCGACGATCACCATCATGCCCTGACCCGGGCCCAGCACCACCGGCCGGACGCGGGCCCGGTCGTCCTCGATCACGAAGACCGCGTCGCCGTCGACCGTACGCACCACGGCGTCCCGGGGGATCACGAGTGCGTCGGTGTGCACCAGCTTCAAGACACGCGCACGAGCGACCACGCCTGCTCGGAGTCGGAGATCCGGGTTCTCGACCTGGATCTCGACGGTGAACTTGCCCGACGCGGGGCTGGCCTCGACCGCGACGTAGTTCACCCGGCCGGGAGCGACGCCCTCGACCCCGTCGACGCTCACCATCGCCGGGGTGCCCTCGCTCAGGAAGGCCACCTCCCGTTCGGTGACCGACGTGACGAGTTCGAGCGTGAAGGGATCCACGACGCGGGCCACACGCTGGCCCGGCGACACCAGTTCGCCGATCTCGACGTAGTGCTCCACCAGCACGCCGTCGAACGGAGCCTTGATGGCGGCGCGCTCGTAGCGGAGTTCGGCCACGCGCGCGGACTCGCGAGCCTGTTGCAACTCGGTGTAGACGCGCAGCATCTCCTGCTTGCTCACGGAGTTGGCCTCGAAGAGCGATCGGGTGCGGTCCTCGTTGTACTCGCGCAGGGTGACCGCCGCCTTCGCCGAGTTCATCTCGGCCTCGAGCAGGTCCCGACCGAGGCCCACGACGACCTCTCCCTCGCGCACCACGGCCCCCTTCTCGACGGGCAGCCGGCGGACGACACCCGACTCCTCGGTACTCACGTCGGTGGCCTGCACCGCCTCGAGCCGACCGGTGAGATAGAGGGTCTCGAGCAGGTCACTGCGCTCCAGTTCGAGTGCGCGCACGTTGTGGGGCCGCTCGGTGGGCGTGTCCTCTGCGTTCGCCTCGACCGAACCGTCACCACCGCCGCACCCCGCCACCAGCAGGGGTACCACGAGGAACAATGTCCGGAAGGGCGCGAGTCGGGGATCCGGACGGGTCATCGTGATTCCTCCTGCGCGTTCGTCGGAGCGCCGCCGTCGGCGGCGGCGAGGATGCTGGCCAGTGGCAGGGCGGGCGAGGCACCCATGGCGCGCTTCAGCGTGGCGAGCGAGGTCAGGACGTCGTAGCGGGCCTGGATCAACGTCGATCGGGCCGTGAATCGTTCGGCCTGGGCGTTGAGGACCTCGAGGTTGTCGGCCTTTCCCAGCTCGTAGCGCAGGCTGATCTGGGTGTAGGCGTCGTTCGCACGGTCGAGGTTGAGCGATGCGGCCGTCAGGTCGGCCCGCGCGATCTCCAGCATCTCGAGCGCGTCGAGCACCTCGTCGCGGACCTGGCCCTCGAGCTCGTCCACACGGGCCTCGTTGCGCCGCAGCTGCGCCTGTGCCTCCTGTATCTCGCCGCGGGATCGCAGACCGTCGAACAGCGGGAGGTGCAGGGTCACTCCCGCGCGCCAGAAGTCCTGGCCGTCGTTCGTCAGATCCTCGAGCTCGCGGGTGACGAATCCCCACTGCCCTTCCACCGTGAGGTACGGGTGGTTCTGGGCGTCGGCCACGCCGCGCCGCAACTCGTACAGTGAACTCTCGCGGCGCTGGGCCTGGAGGTCGGGCCGGTGCCGGGCCAGCGCGAGGGCGGTCCCGGCGGGGACGACCTCGTCCTCGAGCGGGAACGACGCGATCACGGCGACCGGCGTGAGCGGGTCGCGACCGAGCAGCAGGTTGAGCTGCTGACCGGCCCGCCGCAGGTCGTTCGCCCGGCGTCGCGCCTCGGGGCGAAGATTGGACAGGCTCACCGCCGCCTGCAGCGTGTCGAGCGGGGTGGCGAACTCCAGACGGAAGCGCCGGCGCGTCACCGCCAGGAACTCCTCGCGCGCGTCGATCTCGCGCTCGATCGCGGCCAGCCGCTCGCGGGCGAGGACGATCGCGTGGTAGGCGCCGACCACGGCCTCCACCGTGCGGTGCTCCGCATCGCGCACCAGCGCCGCCTGTTGCTCGATCGCACCCTCGGCCGCACTCACCGCCCGCCAGACGCGGGTCGGGCGCAGTTCCCAGAACGCGTCGAGGTAGGTCCGCCAGAAGGTCTGGGCGGGAATGTCGGCGGGGTCGGGAACGAACGAGAACTCGGCCACGTCGACGGTGTCGGGGAAAAGGATCGAGAAGAAGTCGTCGCCCTCCTCGCCCCCGCCGAAGGACTCGTCGAGCGCGAAGCTCGGATCACGACTGCGACTCCAGGCGCCCTGCAGCTCGACGACGGGGAAGCCCTCCGACCGGGCCTGTACCTTCCGGGCCTCGAGCTCCGACAGGCCCTGGCGCTCCTGACGCAGCCCGTCGTTGGAACGCAACGCCACGTCGATGCAGGTGTCGAGGTCCAGCGGGGCGGGCTCTTCGCCGATCGCGAGCACGACGTCGCCCTCGGCGATGAAGCGGTCCTCCGCCGCGTCCTGCGCTTCCGCCGGCGCCGCGGCCGTCGACCCCAGGAGCAGGACGATCAGCGCCGCAGCGCCGCGAACTCGCGGATTCGTCATCGATTCGACTCCTCGGGGCTCGAGTCGTGGAGAACTCCCGCACCGGCGAAGAACTGCTCCACCAGATCGTCCACGCGATCGGTCCCGTCCTCGCGCAGCATCTCGAAGAGAGCCGGGTCCGCCGCCAGGAAACGCTGCTCCTCGTAGGTCGACATGACGTCCATGTGGACCAGGTTGAAGAGGTAACGCATCAGACGCTCCGGGGTTGCACCGGGACGCACCTCCAGTTCTCCGGACTCGACCGCACGATGGATCCGCACCGCCAGCCAGCGGATCACCGGTCGCCAGTAACCGACCAGATCCACGACGGGCTGCCCCTCTTCGGGACCGTAGGCCAGGGCCAGGACGAAACGCAGTCCGACCGAGTACTCACGCGCGATGTCCAGATGGACCTGTGCGAAGTGCCGGACGATCGAGCGCAGGTCGGCACCGTCGAGGTCCGTCTCCAGGATCGCTTCGGTCGTCGTGAGCATGACGACATCGGCGCAGGCGTGGAACAGGCCCTCCTTGTTCCCGAAGTGGTATCCGATCAGGGGCGCGGTGACCGATGCCTCGGCCGCGATCGAGCGGGTGCTGGTCCCGCCGTATCCGCGACGGCCGAAGAGTTCGATCGCCTTCCGAAGGATCTCGTGCTCGGCGCCACCCGCGGCGGGCGCACCCTCGGGGGGCCAGAGATCTGGAAGTCGGATCTTCGATTCCTGCACGGTGTCTCCGACGGGTTCGGCCTCGGGGCCGAGCCGGCAGGGGGCGCGAGTCCGGCCTCGGGGAACGGAGCTGAACGTACGTAAAGGCCTCCTGAACAAGTGTCAAGGCATCGCCCGTCGTGGAGATTCTCCTCAGGGTTGATTAGCTTTCCCCGCCGATGCCCCTCCTTCGTTCCGTTCCATCCTCCCTGCGCCATGAACCGACCTGCACCGGAGTCCTCTCTCGGACTCGAGGGCCCGAGCGGCTATCTGGAGAACCTCTACCGTCCCGTGCCGGCGGGGGTGCAAGCCCGTGCCGCAGCCGTCCTGTGCCATCCGCACCCCCTGTTCGGCGGCACGATGCACAACAAGACCCTGTACCGGCTGGCCAAGCGCCTCTCGGTCGAGGCCGACATGCCATCGCTCCGGTTCAATTTCCGGGGAACGGGTCGGAGCCTCGGCCGCCACGACAACGGCATCGGTGAGGTGGCCGATGTCCGTACGGCCTCGGATCGCCTGGCCGAGGAGCATCCCGGGCTGCCGATCGTGGTCGTCGGCTACTCCTTCGGCGCGGTGGTCGGGCTGCGGGCCGGTGCCGGCGACCCCCGGGTGACGCATCTCGTGGCCCTGGGCACGCCGGTCGGCGAACCCGACTGGGAGGTCGAACACCTGCGGACCACCGAGAAGCCGCGATTGCTGGTCCAGGGCGAGAACGACGAGTTCGGCGACGCCGATGCCATCCGCGCGTTCGCGGCCTCGGCCAAGGGGCCGGTCGACGTGGAGGTCGTCGCCGGAGCCGACCATCTCTTCCACGGGGTGGAGGACGCGGCGGTCGAAGCCGTGGTGGCCTATATTCAGCGCCACGCGATGTCCGTCTGATCCGCTCGTCCCAGCCCCGGAGCGTCCCTGCTTGCTCGTGCCCGTTCAGGCCTACCTCACGCGTGGGGTGGGCGTCCACCGCGAGGAACTCGTGGCGTTCGAGATCGCACTGCGCGACGCCGGGATCGCCGCGCAGAACCTCGTGGCGGTCTCGAGCATCCTCCCGCCCGCCTGCGAGCTCGTGGCGCGCGAGGAGGCCGAGAAGCACCTGATGCCGGGCCAGATCCTGCACGTGGTCATGAGCCGCGAGGAGACCGACGAACCCCACCGGGCCGTGGGCGCGAGTATCGGGATCGCCCGTCCGCGCGACACCTCCCGGCACGGATTCATCGCCGAGCACGGAGGATTCGGACTGGGCGAGGACGAACTGCGCACGCACGCCGAGGACCTGGCCTCGACCATGCTGGCGAGCACGATGGGCGTCGACGTCGACGCCGATCTCCCCCCGCGGGAGCGCGCTCGCCTCTTCGAGGAGGCCGGAGTCGTCGATTTCCGCGATTCGGTGGTCGCCACTGCCCGCGGCGACGAGCGGGGGCGAACCACCTGTGTGGTCGCGGCTGCGGTCTTCGTCATGGATTGGATGGTTCCGAGCCCCTGAGGGGCACCGTCAAGATCGCATCAAATCGTACGCCCCCACTTGTCGGTACCACCGTCAACCTTGCTATACTCCGGGGCCCGGTCGTCCGATGGTCCAGCGACGACCGGACCCGACACCCGTCCCTTTGCTCTCCCGCGAGGCCCGTTTGCCCATGACCGATCATTCCGAACGTCCGGACGAGACGCCGAACCAGAAGCCCGACACGATCGGCGAAGACGCCGCGATCACGCCCGCCGACGCGACCGGCCCCGAGGCCGGCACGCCGGACGCGGCCACGCCCACCGACGAGCCGAAACGCGAGCCGCCCGAGGCCGAGCCGGAGAAGGACGCCGAGGAAACCTCGGCGACGCCTCCTCCGGCGGCCGATGACGCGGTGGTCATGGAGTCGGCCGATACGGAATCGACTCCGGCAGCCGCGGCCGCGGCTGCGTCGAGCCCGACGAGTCCTTCGTCCGACGAGGAGACCACCGATCCCGCGGCGAGTGCCGAACAGGCCGACGCCGTGGCGAGCGACGAACGTCTCACCTCGAAGTACAAGAGCGGGCAGCGCATGGACGTGAAGCTCGTCCAGATCGGCGAGAAGGATTCCTTCGTCGACTACGGCGGGACCGCCGAGGGCACCATCGCCACCGCCGAGTTGAAGAACCCCGACGGCGAGATGCGCGTCGACGAGGGCGACACCTTCCCCGCGATCGTTCGCAAGGCCGGTGAGACCCTCGAGTTCACGGTGGGTCGCGGCAAGGGCAAGGGCGGCGACCTGCTCCGCATGCGCGAACTGCAGGGTGCACACGAGGGAGACATCCCCGTCAGCGGCAAGATCAAGTCGACGAACAAGGGTGGATTCGAGGTCGACCTGAACGGCGTGCGGGCCTTCTGCCCGTTCTCCCAGATCGACACGATCTACTGCGACAAGCCCGAGGAACACGTCGGCAACGAGTACACCTTCCAGATCATCGCCTTCGAGCGCGGTGGCCGGAACATCGTGTTGAGCCGCCGCAAGATCATCGAGGAAGAGAGCAAGGCCGCCGCCGAGACCACGCGCGAGAACCTCGCGGTGGGCGAGATCTTCGAGGGCACCGTCCGGCGTCTGCAGCCCTACGGGGCCTTCATCGACCTCGGTGGTGTCGACGGTCTCGTGCACGTCAGCGAGATCAGCCGCGGGCACGTGGCCGATCCGCGCGACGTGCTGTCGGTCGGCCAGAAGGTGCGCGTGCAGATCATCAAACTCGACGACATCGGTGGCGAGCGTGAGCGCATCAGCCTGTCCATGAAGGTGCTCGAGACCGACCCGTGGGACAAGGCCGACGAGAAGTGGGCCGTGGGGTCGATCGTGTCGGGCAAGGTCGTCCGCCTGACCGACTTCGGTGCCTTCGTCGAACTCAGTCCCGGCGTCGACGGTCTGGTGCACGTCTCCGAGATCAGCACCGAACGCGTCGATCACCCCGGTTCGGTGCTCGAGCCGGGGCAGTCCGTCGACGTGCGGATCCTGTCCGTCGATCCCGATGGGCGCCGGATCTCGCTGACCATGCGCCCCGAGGGCGAGGAGCGCGCGCCCCGTGCTCCGCGGGACGACGCCGATCGTGGAGGCCGCGGTGACCGCGGCCCGCGCGGCCGACGGGGTCGCGACCACCACGACAACCGGCCGGGCGAGTCCTACACCTTCGGTGCCGAAGAGGAGCCGAAGGACCCGGACGTCGACGTGAACGAACTCGACTTCAGCGACGCCGTCGAGCTCCTGAAGCAGAAGTTCAACCGAGACTGAGTCGCCCGGGACCTTGGACGACCACCTCCGCTGGATCGACGTGGCCGGCCTCGACGAGATCGCCGAGGACCGGCCGCTCGCTCGCACCGTCGGTCGGACGGGCGTGGCCCTGCTGCGCCGTGGCGATCAGGTGGTCGCCGTGCTCGATCGCTGCCCGCACATGGACTTCCCCCTGAGCCAGGGTCGCGTCCACGAGGGCAGGCTCGAGTGCTCCCTCCACCACTGGCGTTTCGACGTCTTCGAGGATCCCCCGGACTCGGTGCCGCCCGAGGCGCGCTGCGTCCACGTCCCCGTGCGTGTGGTCGAGGGCCGCGTGCTCCTCGGCGCGCCACGCTGAACGAACGCGCGACGGGCCCCGGAAGCGGGACCCGTCGTCGGCCACACCCTCGAACGGGCGCGGAAAGCCGCGAAGACCGGATCTAGGGTGCCGTCGAACAGATCTCCTCGTAGCGGCCCTCGAAGAAGCCATCGCCCGGTTCGTTCGCATCGTTCTCGAGGTAGCGACCCTGCACGGTGCCCAGGTGCAAGCCATTGCGGTTCACCCAACGGGCCTGGAAGGTCCCCATGCCGTCGCCGCTCGTCCCTGGATCCCAGGTCCCGCGGATCAGGCCCTTCACCCGGCCACCGCGTCCGATGTACTTGCCGATCATCACGCGCTCACCCTGGCTGTCCAGGCCGTAGAGGCCCATCAGGAAGCCGGTGGTCGAGCCGCTGCGACCCACGTAGCGACCGCGGAAGGCCCCCATCTCGATGGCGTCGGTCTCGGGCCGATCCTCGACACCCTTCCAGAACCCGGTGACGAAGCCCTCGCCGCAGAACCGTTGGTCCTGCACGTGGGCCTGGATCGACACGGCGTTGCCGACGTCGTCGACCGCCACGATCCGCTCCGTCCCGTCGAGGGTGTCGATCGTCAACGAAGTCCGGAACAGGGGCGTTTCGAGGATCAACTCGCCGGGCGCGACGCCGTCCTCCACGCGACTCATCACGCAGACCAGCACGCCATCGTAATGGGGACCGGTCCGGCTGACCCACGCCAGACTGTCGCGTTCGACGCGCGGCAGACGATGATCGAAGGGACGCTCGAACAGGATCGTACGCTTCAGCGCGATCACGCCGTCGGTGACCTTCAGCGAACCGCTCCAGTCCAGGCCGGCCTCCGGGGTGGCCGACACCGTCTCACGGTCGAACTCGCCGTCGAGCTGACCCCAGAGGATCCGCACGAAGGTCCGGCGCATCCGCGGGTCGGCGAGCGAGGGATCGCGGTCGGTCAGGCTGTCCTCGTCGTCCTCCGCGAGAGCGGCCTCGTCCTCGACCACGGCCGCGCTCACGAGCGCGGCGTCTCCGAAGCCCTCGGCTTCGTCGGTGTACGCCAGGCCACCGTACTCCTGGTCGAGGTCGAGGGTCTCGAGGGTCTGGGTCCCGCTCACGTCGTCGTCACCACTCGACAGGGGACCGCTCGTGTCGTCGGAACAGCCCGAGAGGACGAGTCCGAGGACCAGTGCGAACAGGGGGAGCATCGGGATCGGGGTGCGCTTCATCGGTTCGTTCCTCCTGGGGTGTGGCCACGGCCACGTTGGATCAAAGGTCAGCACCCCGGCTCCCAGCATCGCCGGGGCCCAATCGACGTCGAAGGGCGCAGGTGGCTCGGAGTCAACCACTTGCACTGCCGGACAGGCCTCGCGACTGCCCTCGCGATCGTCCCTCCTCGTACACCAGCGACGCAATCGGTACGTCGACGGGCCGACCACCTTGACCCCGAGGGTCCCGGCTTGGCACAATCACCCGGCCTGTCCGATGCCCTCCGTGCTCTGTCATCCGGGTTCCACCACGGGATCCGCTGCCGTACTCCTCCGAAGGTCGCTCTCGGGCGCCGGCTCCCATCCATGAGATCGAAACAGCTCGTCTTGTTCCTACTGTGCGGCGCGCTCGCCCTCACTGCCCGTGACGCGCCGGGTTTCGTCCCCCCGTGGGCGATCGATCCCGAGGCCACCGCGGCGGACTCGCGGACCGTGTCGAGCAACGTTCCTCCCGACGACGAATCGCAGGCGGCGAATCGGGAGCAGTTCGACGTCCTCGACTACGAGATCAACCTCGTGCCGGACTTCGACACGGAGTCACTGACGGGAACGGTGAAGATCTCGCTGCGGGCAGAGGAGGACGGGGTCGTCTTCGTCGATCTGGACCTGTCGAACACGCTCACGGTGGGATCGGTGACCAGCGCCGGCACGGCCCTGCCCTTCGACCACTCCGACGACGTCCTGCGGCTCTACCCCCAGGCGCCACTCCGCGAAGGCGACACGTGGACGGTGACCGTCCACTACGGCGGCGTACCTCAGCCGACCGGATTCCTGGGATTCTCGTTCGGAACGACGCCGGCCGGGGATCCACTGCTCGCCACCCTGAGCCAACCCTACGGCGCGCGGAGCTGGTGGCCGTGCAAGGACACGCCGAGCGACAAGGCCACGGTCCTGCTGCGGGTCGTCGTCCCCACCGGCATGTACGCGGCGAGCAACGGGATTCTGGAACTCGAGGCGCCCAGCGGCGACCGGACCCTCTTCCAGTGGCGCCACGACTACCCGATCTCGACGTACAACGTGAGCCTCGCCGTGGCCGACTACGTGAGCTGGGAAGAGACATGGCGCTCACCCGGCGGCCGTGAACTCCCGATCGAGTACCACGTGTTCCCCGAGCACGAGGAAGCGGCGCGCTTCGACTTCGGTCGAACCACCGACATCCTCGACTACTACACGGAACTGTTCGGCGAGTACCCCTTCGTCGACGAGAAGTACGGCATGGCCGAGTTCGTGTGGGAAGGTGCGATGGAGCACCAGACCATGACGAGCTACGGCGACGTGTTCCTGACCGGAGACCGGTTCTACGAGCGGATCATCGGTCACGAGCTCGCGCACCACTGGTGGGGCAACTCGATGACCCTGTCCGATTGGGGAGAGCTGTGGGTCCACGAGGGCTTCGCCACCCTCGCCGAGGGCCTGTGGGTCGAGCGCGCCGAGGGAACCGCCGCCTACCGCACCTTCCTGCGTCGACGCTCGAACGGCTGTTGCGGCTTCTCCGGGCCGATCAGCCCGCCGGACCGGCTGTTCAACCAGACCGTCTTCAACAAGGCCGCCTGGATGCTCCACATGCTCCGTGGGTTCCTCGGCGACACGGACTTCTTCGCCGCCATGTACGATCTCGCCCAGCGGCCCGAACTGCAGTACGGATCGATCGTCACCGAAGACGTCGTGGAACAGTTCGAGACGTCGACGGGGCGCTCGCTCCAATGGTTCTTCGACCAGTGGTTGTACCGCATCGGGCGTCCGACCTTCACGGTGGAGTGGACCACGAAGTCCGTGGGTGACCGGACGCGCGTGCAGGTGGAGATCGACCAGTCCGATCTCGCCGCGCCCTGGACCTTCCCGTTGCGACTGCGCGCCGTCACTCCGTCGGGCACGGTCGACCTCGAGACCTTCGTGGCCAGTGACACGCACCAGTTCACCGCCTTCGTCGAAGGCGACGTCCAGGACCTCCAGGTCGATCCCGACGAATGGTTGCTGAAGTTCGTCGTCGAGACGGCGACCGACGCCCCGGCGCCCATCGGCGCGACGGCCCAACTGCTGCCCAATGCCCCGAACCCCTTCAACCCGCGGACCGCACTGCGCTTCGAGTTGCCGACACCGCAGGACGTCCGGCTCCGAATCCTGGACGCCCGGGGGCGTGTGGTCGACGTGCTCGATCCCGGCCCCATGCCCGCCGGTCGGCACCGGATGCCCTGGTCGGGGATCGACCGGAAGGGGAACCCGGTTGCCTCGGGGACCTACCGCGTGGTACTCGAGGCCGACGGGACGGTGTCGTCGGTGCTTCCGATCACACTCGTCCGCTGAGACCCGGACCCTCCTCCGAAAGACCCGACGTGCTGCGTATCGGCCTTCTGCTCTCGGGCTGCGGGGCGCTCGACGGCAGCGACCCCACGCAGGTCGTGCTCTGGCGCCTCGTGGCGGCCCGCGAGGGCCACGTTCTCGTGCCCATGGCCCCCGACGTCGAACAGCACGACGTCGTGGGCCCACAGGGCGTCGTGGGGGGACCCGGCCGTCGGGCCCGTGACGAGGCCATGCGGTTGACCGGAGGCGTGATCGAGTCCGCGGCGGCGATCCGCCCCGACGAGATCGACGTGCTCGTCGTGCCCGGAGGCATGGGAGCCGCGAAGACCCTGTGCGATGCCGCAGTCACCGAACCGGTCTCGGTGCTGCCCGAACCCGGGGCGCTGGCCCGGGGTCTCACCGAGGCCGGGGGTGTCGTCGTCGCGGTCGACGAAGCCGTGGTCTGGGCGGCGTACGTGTTCGCCGAGCACGCCCCTCTCGACCTCGCGACCGACGACCGTTTCCCGGTCGAACGGGACCTCCGTGCCAACGGGCATCGACCCGTCGACACGCAGACCGCACCGGTGGTCGACACGACCCATCGTGTGGTCTCGCACTGGATCCCCGCCTCGCTCGACGTCGCCGGCGTCCTCGAACACATCGGAACGCTGCTCGACGCCGCCGACCGGCTGCTCGCGCGAGACCGAGAACAGCACACGTGAGGACACCCCCCGGCAGGAGCGGAGGGTGCCCTCGGTTCCGGGTCGCCGAACCCGGATGCATGGCCCAGATGGATGGGTTCCGGGAAGTGGATGCTCCCTGCGGTGAGACACCTCACACACCCACTCCCCGGCTCCCGGTCGTGCGCCGCGGCCGAGCATCGGATTCCGACGCGACTCTTCCCCAGACGGATCGACTCCGATGCCTTGCCTCGACGACACGGATCCACCCGAGGGTGGATTCGGGGCGGGCGTCGTGCGACCGCGGTCGGTCGCACTCGCGTGCCCGCTTCGGGACGACGATCCGTACTCGTGCAGGCGACGCCGGCGAAGGGCGCAGGGCGATGGTGTGGGCCGACGTGCGCCGTCCCGGGCCATCGGCCCGGACGACAGGAGCACGGCCGTTGGTCGTGTTCGTGGACCGCGGCGGCTCGACCGGAAGTGGGATCGCGTCAGGCGGTGCGACCATCACCCGCGGGCGAGACGGGTCGGGTCCTCACGGGAGCGCGCGCGGAGGGCTGGATAGGCGACCTGGCCACGTCGACGCTGCCGTGGAGTGAACTTACGGAGTCGATGACTGCCCGGTCAATATGCTCCCGACGCAGCGCGGGACGAGCGGGGACTCATCCGCGCAGCGAGAATCCGCCATCGACGGACAACACCTGACCCGTCACGTACGGGGCCGTCGCCAGGTAGAGCAGGGCGTCGACGACATCGTCGGGGTCGCCGTACTCACCCAGGGGGATCCGGCCGGCCGGCGGTCGATCGCCTCCGTCCTCCTCGCCCTCGAGCCGCAGGATTCCCGGTGCGATGGCGTTCACCGTGACCTCCGGCGCCAACGCCAGCGCCAGGGACCGGGTGGTCATCACGAGTCCAGCTTTGCTCACGCTGTACGACAGGTGCTGGCGGTAGGGGCGCAGCCCTCCCGTGCTGGCCACGTTCACGATGCATCCCTCCCCCCGGGCCCGCATGCGGCGACCGCACGCCAGCGACAGCAGATAGGGCGCACGCAGGTTGACCGCGATGCTCTCGTCGAAGTCCGCAGCGCCGCTGGCCTCGACGTCGGCGTGCAGCAGGACACCCGCATTGTTCACCAGCAGGCCGATCGGGCCCATGTCCCCCTCCACCGCGTCGACCAGGCCCTCGATCGCCGAGGTCGACCGCAGATCGGTCTCGTAGGCGCCTGCCTCGGTGCCGTCCCGGTCGAGTTCGTCGACGAGACGGCGGGCCTGCTCCCCGCTGCGGTGGTAGGTGAAGGCCACGTCGAAGCCCTCGTTCGCGAGGGCGCGCACGAAGCGGGCGCCGAGACGGCGGGCCCCTCCGGTGACCAGGGCCAGTACGGGCGCCGCTTCGGCGTCTGGATCCGCGGACGGGTTGCGATCGAAGGAGCTTTCGTCGGACACTGCTCGTACTCCCGTACGGGACACCGTGGTGCGGGCGCCGCCCGGCGGGGGATCGGCGCTGCGTGCGTCCCACGAGTGTATACCTTGTCGACCGGGTCGCGCACCTGAGCGTTTCCCCGGCTCTCCTCCCCTGGCGCCACCATGCAGAACATCCGAACGCTCGGCGAGCTCGAACGCACCGATTACCGCCCGTCGGCGGTGAAGGACGAGCTCCGACGCAACGTACTGCGCCGTCTGGGCGAGGGCAGCGAGCTCTTCCCCGGCGTGGTCGGCTACGACCGGACGGTGATCCCGGAGCTGATCAACGCGCTGCTCAGCCGCCACGACTTCATCCTGTTGGGTCTGCGGGGGCAGGCGAAGACCCGCCTCGTGCGCGGACTGACGGCCTTCCTCGATCCGCTCGTCCCGGCCGTCGACGGCAGCCCCTTCCACGACGATCCCATGAATCCGGTCAGTGCCGTGGGCCGCCGGATCGTGGCCGAGGCGGGTCCCGACACCCCCGTGATCTGGGTCACACCCGAGGATCGCTTCGTCGAGAAGCTGGCCACGCCCGACGTCACGATCGCCGACCTGATCGGAGACATCGATCCGATCAAGGCGGCCAGCGAGGGCCGTCACCTCGACGACGAGGAGATCATCCAGTACGGCATGGTCCCCCGCGCACACCGCGGTATCTTCGCGATCAACGAGCTGCCCGACCTCGCCCCCCGGATCCAGGTCGGCCTGCTGAACATCATGGAGGAGAAAGACGTCCAGATCCGCGGCTTCCCGGTGCGCCTGCCGATCGACGTGCAGATGGTCTTCACCGCGAACCCAGAGGACTACACCAACCGCGGTTCGATCATCACGCCGCTGAAGGATCGCATCGACAGCCAGATCCACACGCACTACCCGCTCGTCCTCTCGCAGGCGATGCAGATCACCGAACAGGAGAGCTGGAAGGACCGGGACCTGGAGGTGCACATCCCCTCCTTCCTGCGCCGTGTGGTCGACGAGGTGGTCTTCCTGGCCCGTGAGAGCGAGTTCGTGGACCACGCCAGTGGCGTGAGCGCCCGCGCGTCGATCAGCGCCTACGAGAACCTGATCAGCAACGTGGAGCGTCGCGTGGCCGAACACGGCCCGGACGCCGCCACGGTGCGCGTCTGCGACCTCGACTCGATGATCCCGGCCCTGGTGGGGAAGATGGAGCTGGCCTACGAGGGCGAACAGGAGGGGGCCGTCACCATCTGCCGGAATCTCATCGGCAAGGCGGTGCAGCGGGCCTTCGTCGACGTCTTCCCCGATCCGACCGCACGGAGCGGTCGACGCGAACGCACGGCGCTCGACGACGACACCTCGTCGCACGGCTCCGAGCTGGACACGTCGATCTACGGCAGTGTCACCGGCCACTTCAGTGGAGGGACACGAGTCCGGCTCGGAGATCGGATGAGCGAGTCCGAGTACCGGGAAGCCCTCGACGCGGTCCCGGGCCTGGAGGAGCTCGTCCGTCAGCACGTCGACGACGTCGACGAACGCGATGTCCACCCGGCCATGGAGATGGTGCTCGAGGGTCTCTTCCAGAGCAGCTTCGTGGCCAAGGAGAACCTGGACCGCAACACCTTCTACTCGGACATGCTCCTGCGCATGATGCAGGGCATGGGCAACGACTGAGGACCCGCGTGCTCTACGAGTACTTCGAATGGGATCCCGAACTGTGGAAGGACCTGGTCTCCTTCGACCAGATGAGGAAGTTCTTCCACTACCTCGTCACCGTCACCGCGGGCGACGTCGACGAAGCCCTGCGAATCATGGAACGGTTGCAGCAACAGGGCTACCTCCCGCAGGACGTCGACCTGCAACAGTTCCGTCGTGATCTCGAGGGGCGCGAGGAGATCCGCGCCAACGACGAGGGTGGCTTCGACCTGACGGCGCGTGGCGAACGCGTACTGCGCCGCACGGCGCTCGAACAGATGTTCGGCCGACTGCGCAAGCGCGGCGGCGGCGACCACCGGCTGCCGCAGGAAGGCCGCGGCGGGGAGGCCACGAGCGAGACCCGTGAGTGGCGTTTCGGAGACGAGGTCAGCAAGATCGACTTCCGACGCAGCTACCAGAACGCCCTGCGCCGGGCCGGCCTGCAGAACCTGCACCTGAGCGAGCAGGACCTCGAGGTGCACGACACCGAGCACCTCACCAACTGTGCCACCGTTCTACTGCTCGACATCAGCCACTCCATGATCCTCTACGGCGAGGACCGGATCACGCCCGCGAAGCAGGTCGCCCTGGGGCTGGTCGAACTGATCCGGACGAAGTTCCCGAAGGACTCGATCGACGTGGTCCTCTTCGGCAACGAGGCCTTCCCGGTGTCGATCGAGGAGCTGCCCTACGTGCAGGTCGGACCCTTCCACACCAACACGCGTGCCGCGCTGCAGGCGGCACGCAAGATCCTGCGGCGGCGAAAGCACAGCAACAAGCAGGTGATCCTGATCACCGACGGCAAACCCACGGTGATCGCCGACGAAGAAGGGGTGATCTACCGCAACACCTTCGGCCTCGACCCGAAGATCGTGAACAAGACCCTCGACGAGGCCGTGGCGCTGCGCAAGGAACGCATCCCGATCACCACGTTCATGATCGCCAGCGATCTCTACCTGCAGCAGTTCGTGCACCGGCTCACCGAGTTGAACCACGGCAAGGCCTACTTCAGCGAAGCCGGGAACCTGGGCGAGTTCGTGCTCGTGGACTTCGTCCGCAACCGGCGCGGGCGGATGCGTTGAGCTCCGCGACGCGGCGTCAGACGCCCTCGACCACGATCATCCGGGACTCGGCGACCGCCTGTCGTAGCGCCTTGGCCTCGCGGTAGTCCTCCGACGACCACCAGGCCTTGGCCCTCTCGTAGGTGGGGAACTCCAGCACCACCACCCGCTGCGGTTCCCAGGCTCCCTCGAGCGGCTCCGATCGCCCACCACGCACCACGTAGCGACCGTCGTAGCGTTCGACACTCTCGGCAGCCATGGCTTTGTAGTCCTCGTAGCGCTCGGGATTGCTGACGGCGATGTCGACGATCACGTAGGCACTCACGGCGTTCCTCCCCGCAGGTGGCGGTCGAACCAATCGAGCGTGGCTCCGAACACACGGTCGAGATGCGGCGTGCTCCCCTCGTAGGGATGCACGGCGCCGAAGGTGTGCGTGCCGCCCTCGACCTCGACCAGTTCGCACCCCTGTTCGGGCGTGCGACCGGCACGCAGCAGACGAGCTTCGTCGAGTGGCACGGCCATGTCGCGCGTTCCGTGCAGGATCAGGTGCGGCACCTCCATGCGCTCGGCGCACAGGGCGGGCTCGACGCGGCCGGCGTGCTCGCGGGCGTCGACCACGTAGTCCCACGACATGGTCATGCGCTGGCCGGTGCGGGCGTTGGTGAACTCCATCACCCCATCCTCCTCCCAGCGCTCGAGCTGCCCCTCGGTGTAGCGAAGGGCGCGGCCGACACCACTCCAGGTCACGACCGCGCCGACCTCCTCCGGACGCTCCGAAGCCACGGCCATGACCGGGATCGACCCGCGGCTGTGCCCGAGCAGTCCGGCTCTCGCCGTGCGCGCTCCGGGATCGATCGGTGCCTCCGTCCGCGCCCACTCGAGCACCTGCTCGAGATCCGCGACCTCGCGGGTCAGGGTGTTGCGCTCGAAGAGGTCGAGTCGGGAGAACTGTTCGGGGTCGTCTCCGATCCCGTTCATCGAGAAGTCGAGAACGATCGACGCGAAGCCGGCCGCGGCCAGTCGCTCGCCGAGGTCGGGAAAGAATCCCCAGCGCTTGAATCCCTTGAAGCCGTGGGCGACGATGACGATCGCACGCGGCGGCCGCTCCGGATCGACCCGAAGGTCGAGACGCAGGGGGAGGTCGTCGGGAGTCCTGAGTTCGATGGTCTCGAGTCGCGTGGCCATGATGCACCCGCTGCCGTGGCGACGAAGCGATGGAGCTCGCATGACGAGAACGCGCGTGGAAGCCGTCGTCTTCGACCTCGACGGAACGCTCGTCGATTCCGGGACCGCGGTGATCGGAGCGGTCGCCACGGGAATCCGTGAAGTGGCGGAACGGCACGGGCACGGAAGGATCGACGTGGATCCGTCGGTGCTGCGTGCCGCGCTCGGACGACCCGCGCGCGAATACTTCCGCACGGTCCTGCCGCGGAAGCTAGTGGATCTGGCCGACGAGGTCAAAGAGGTGGCGACCCGACACGAAGTCGATGCGCTGCGCGAAGGCCACGGGCGCACCTTCGACGCGGTCCTTCCCACTCTCGATGCCCTTCGCAGCTCTGGACGTCGTCTGGCCTGCGTCAGCAACGCCCAGGCTCCCTACTTCCGTGCCGCCCTGGACCACCTGGGACTCGGATCCCGCTTCGCGTTCACCGAGTGTCAGGAGGAGCTCCCGGCGGGCGCGGACCCACCCTTCAAGGTGGCGATGTTGCGTCGTGCCCTGGCAGCACTGGACGTCGCTCCGGCCCGGGCGGTGATGGTCGGGGACCGCGAGGAGGATCTCGTCTCCGGGCGGACCGTCGGATGCCGGACGATCGGAGCCGTCTACGGTTTCGGCGAACCGGACGAGTTCGTCGACGCGGACGCCACGGTGGAACGCTTCGCCGCACTCGTGGACGTGATCGACGCCTTCGAATGAGGGAGGTCAGCCCACGGCTGCGGCCAGCGCCCGCCGCACCGCATCGACCTCTGCGGCCGGAAAACCTCCGCGTGCGTGATCCGGGCGGCCTCCCCCGCGCCCCCCGACGGGGGTGAGCACCTCGCGTAGCACCGTCGACGCGTCGATCTCGAGGTCGTCGCTCCGCGCCACCGTGAGCGCACCCCGATCGCCGTCGACGGTGATCAGTCCGACGAAGGTCCCTTCGTGCTTCGTCAACAGCCGCACCGCCGTGGGCACCGCCAGGGCCTCGTCCTCGTCGAGCTCCCGGATCACCGCGCGCACGCCCGAGTCCTGCGGCTCGGTCCCGGCCCACCACCGCTCGCACCGCGCCGCCACGAGCTCCCGCGCAAGGGCCTCCAGCCGGCGCAGGCGCTCCTTCGACGTGCGCATCAGCTTCTCCACCGTGGCGTCGACGAACTCGGCTCCGGTGGTCAGGCGCAGCGCCACGGCATCGAGCCAGCGCTGCCGCTCGCGGCGATGGTGCAGCGCCCGGTCGCCGCACCAGAAGTTCACGCGCGTGCCGCCCTTGATCTTGTCGGTACCGGTGATCACCACCAGCCCGACCTCGGCCGTGTTCGCGACGTGCGTACCTCCGCACGGACAACGGTCGACACCCTCGACCTCGACCACCCGGATCGGTCCCGATCGCTTCGAGATCTTGCGCGGACCCATGGCCGCCACTTCGTCGTGTGAGAGCTGATGCACGTGCACCGGCCGGGCGTCCCACAGGAAGTGGTTGGTGGCGTCCTCGATCTCGTCGAGCTGCGTGTCGGTGAGGGAGTCGGTGGCCAGGTCCAGGGTGTTGCCGCTCTCGCCCAGGCGGGAACTGACCGTCTGCAGTCCCAGACGGGTGAAGAACACCGCACTGAGGACGTGCTGACCGCTGTGCTGCTGGCGGTGGTGCGCGCGGCGCTCCGCGTCGATCGTCGCGTGCACCGTCGACCCGGCCGTCGGCGCCGGGCCCTCGACCACGTGGACGATCGTCCCGTCGTCTCCTTCGACCACGTCGACGACCCGAGCGTCGCCCAGGGTTCCGGTGTCATGCATCTGTCCGCCGCTGGTCGGGTAGAAGAACGATGCGTCGAGCACGACGTGGCTGAGCCCTCCCTGTCCGGAGACGACGTCGCGCACGACGGCGTCGAATTCGGTGCGGTAGGCGTCGTCGTAGTACAGGCGTCGGGTCATCGGGCACTCCGGGTCCGGGGCGACGGTCGACCGGTCAGGGTAAGCGCTCGGCCGCACACACGAAACCCCCGCACGCTCGCGCGCACGGGGGCTCCGCGCTCTCCGCTCGTGGAGGGGTCAGCGATCCTCGAGGCGCTCCAGCCGTCGTTGCAGACGTTCGAGTTCCCGCTCGAGCACGCGGATCTCGTCGCGGATCGCGTCGGCCGAGTCGTCGGAGCGACCGGCCTCGCGCTCGTCGCGACGATCATAGCGATCGAGGTGGTCCCGGCCACCGCGACGCTCGTGACGCTCGACGTCCCGCAGCGCCCGCTCGACCTGCCGTTCGACCCGCCGGCTGATGCGCTCGGCCATGCGGCCCAGGTGCTCGAAGTCCTGATCGTCGAGGTGCTCGAGCCGTTCCTCGAGGCGACGGGCGAATCGTTCCATGTTCTCTTCGAAGCGCTCGGCGTCGAAGTGGGTGGGGGCGCCGTCATCGCCGTGGACCCAGACCCGGGAGCGTCCGTCGACCTCGACATCGATGTCGAGGTCCAGGTCCTCGAGCATCCGGATCACGTCCTCGGCGATCCCGGTTCCGAGCTCGCCCATGTCCTCGGCCAGACGTTCGATCTCGCGGGTGTCGACCTCGTGCACCACGCGGCCGTCGTCGCCGAGGATCACGATCCGGTCGCCGCCCGTGGCGGGCGTGTCCATCCCGGCGAGGAGGGCGACCGCGCCGATCACGAGCAGCGCGACTCCCACGGCGGCGTTGGCGTTGCGACGGATTCTCATGGGCGGACCTCCCCGGTGTGGGCGCGGACACCACGGCGGCACCGCGCAGTTCGTGGACGGGACTACGGGCGCGGGCGGAGAAGGTTACAGGGAAGCTGCGGAGAATCTCGCCGCCGGAGCCCCCGGGGCACCGCACCGCCTCAGACCACGGCGTCGCGTCGCTCGATCTCGGGCGACAGTCCCGCGACGATCTCGTAGTGGATGGTCTGGGCCCACTCGCCGAGCTGCTCCGCGGTGAGTTCCTCGTCCCCCTGGCACCCGAGCAGGACCACCTCGTCGCCGTCGCGGGGATCGTCGAGATGGGACACGTCGACCATGATCAGATTCATGCACACCCGCCCGCGAACCGGGCAGCGGCGACCCTCGACGAGCACGTACGCCCGGCCGCTCATGGTGCGGCGGTAGCCGTCGGCGTAGCCCACCGGAACGATGGCGATCCGGGCGTCGACCTCGACCTTGTGCGTGCACCCGTAGCCGATGAAGCCACCGGCCGGAACGGTCTTGATCTCGGTCAGGACGCTCTTCCAGGTGAGAGCGGATTCGAGGACCAGGCCGGCGGCGCCCTGTTCCCGCGCGCTGATCAGGGTCTCGCGGCTGGGCCAGTAGCCGTAGGCCGCGATCCCCGGGCGGACCATGTCGTAGTGCGTCTCCGGGAACAGGATCGCAGCCGCGCTCGACCCGATGTGACGCACGCGTGGCTCGAGGCCCATGTCGCACGCCAGGTCCGACGCAGCGTCGAAACGCGCGATCTGACTGCGAGCGAAGTCGTGGCGGGTGGTGTCCTCGATGTTGGCGAAGTGACTGTGCAGGCCCACGAACTCGAGACCGGACTCCCCCCGGATCCGTTCGAGGCAGCTACGGAGCCCGTCCAGGTCCATGCCCTGCCGGTGCGTGCCGGTCTCGACCTTGAGGTGGAGCATCGCGGGCCGTCCCGCGGCGGCCGCGGCAGCGACCGCGGCATCCAGACGCCCCGGCACGCTGAGGGTGAGATGGACACCCCGGCGGACGAGTTCGGCCAGCGACTCGGTGTCCCAGGGACCCACCATCAGGACGGTGTGGTCGAGGCGCAGGTCGAGAACGCGAAATGCCTCGTGGGGCGCGTGGACGCAGATCCAGTCGGCACCACCCGAGACGAAGGCCCGCGCGGCACGCTCCAGGCCGTGCCCGTAGCCATTGCTCTTCACCACCGGGGCGAGCAGGACGTCGGGCCCGATCCGACGACGAAAGGCCGCTGCGTTGGCGGCCAACCGCGACGCGTCGACCTCGATCCACTGGTTGCTCATGACCGCTTCAACCCGAGGCCGGGCGGGACACGCCGAACAGGTCCTGACGGTGGCGGACCAGCGCGAAACCGTGCGCACGGGCGATCTCGTCCTGCCGGCGTTCCATGGCCTCGTCGCGGAACTCCTTCACGTCGCCCGTCTGCTCGTCGATGAAGTGGTCGTGGTGCTGCTCGTCACGGGGCTCGAACCGCGTGAGACCGTCGCCGAAGTGGCGACAGGCCGCGAGCCCCGAGTCGACCAACAGCTTGAGCGTACGGTACACCGTGGCGTAGCCGATCGAGGAGTCCCGCGTCTTCACACGGCCCAGCAGATCCTCGACGCTCACGTGGTCCTCGACACCGGCGAAGAGCTCGGCGATGAGATCGCGCTGCTTCGTGTACTTGAGGCCCTCGCGGTTCAGGTACGTCCGGAACGCCGCGGGAAGGTCCGGCGCCACGTCGTCGGGCGGGGAGGGCCGCAGTTCGTCGACGATCGCCCGGCCGTGCTCCTCCAGGCAGGCGGGGCACACCCCGAAGAGTTCGTGGCGATGGTGCGTGAGCCGGTAGCCGAGGTCTTCGGCCACCTGCTCCTGCCGCCGCTCGATGAACTCGTCGTGGAACTCCACGATGGTCTGGCAGACCAGGCAGATCAGGTGGTCGTGGTGGTCCTCGTCGAGCGGTTCGTAACGCGCGAAGCCCTCGCCGAAGTTCCGCAGCGATGCCATCCCGCCGTCGACCAGCAGCTTCAGCGTGCGGTAGACCGTGGCGTATCCGATCGAGGAATCGCGCTCGCGCACCCGCAGGAGCAGGTCCTCGACACTGACGTGGTCCTCGACCCGAGCGAACTCGGCCGCGATCAGCTCGCGCTGGCGCGTGGTCTTCATGCCCTCGCGCGAGAGGTAGTCGCGGAACGCGGCCACGAGCGCTTCGCTGCGCGGATCCTGGGCTTCGGGCTGCACTCGGTTCACGGCGTCGACGCGGGGCTGGGGAATCGTCGGCCCAGAGTGGGCCCGCTCGCGGGAGGTGTCAAGCGAGCGGGAGCGGAGGGCACCTCGAGTCCCTCCGCTCCCGTGTCGGGAATCGCCGGTCAGCAGTGGTCGGCCGCACCCGACATGGCGCCGGCGAGCAGCCCGATGAAGCCACCGCCTCCGGCCCCCAGGCCCACGCCGACGGGCCCGCCGGCCAGACCGAGTCCTCCTCCGACACCGGCGCCCATGAGGCCAGCGCGCAGACTGTCTCCGACGACACCGAGCACACAGGGGAGGAGCCCTTCGTCCTCCCGCAGGAGAACGGTTCCACGCTGTGCGATCGCCTCGAAGCCGCGTTCCTGGACGTCCAGGTAGAGCCGGACCGCCTGCCGCTCCTGCACCGTCCAGGGTGCCGACGTCAGGGTGATCCGTTTGCGCGTCGCCCACCGGCAGAACGTCGCGACGTCGCCGGTGCCCGCCACCGCGGCATCGATCTCGTCGAGTGCGTTCTGCACCCCGGGGCTCGGGGACTCCGCGCCACTGCGCGGGAACGAGTCACCCTCGGAGGCGCGGTGGAAGCTCTCGAGGGCCGCCGCGCGAGCCTCCGGGTCGTCGGCGAAGTGTCGATCGATGAAGTCCAGGCTGGCCCGGCGGAGATCCGCCGAGTCGCCCCGAAGGGCACCGGTGAGCTCGAGGTGGTCGAAATAGGCGTCCACGGACGCGATCATCTTCTCGAGTCCCGGTGCCACGTCGGGCTCCGGCGGTTCCGTGGTGACGATGTCGACGGGCTCTTCGCCACAGGCGGTGACGACGGTCAGGACGAAGAGGGACAGGAGCGTGCGGAAGGGCGTGATGCCCGTTCGGGTTCTCAATGGGGACCTCCGGTCTCGGGAGTGGTCGCGGGAGGCGTCCACACACACCGGCGGAGGCTCACGGTTCGGCAGAGGGAGGCGGGCCGAGCTCGCAACGGATCCGGTGCACAGCCTTCGTATAGCCATCCGGACGGACGTATGTCAACGCACCCGTGCGAATCGTCACCGCACGTGGACAGAAGACATCGTCTGGTTCACGCCGCCTCACCCAGCTGCTCGACCTTCGGCTCGCCTCCGTCGCAGCGGATCCGGATCTTGTTCTCCTGGTAGACCGTGTCGACGTGCACGGGCCGCTGCCAGAGCCGTTGCAGATTCTGGACCGTCGCCTGCGCGTAACGGATGTCCAGGGGAATCCCCTCGAAGGCGTGCTCGAGGTGCAGCTCGCCCCGCCCTTCGAAGTCGGCGTCGACGATCGAGATCAGCGGTTGCCCCCCGTTCGTCAACTGGGCGAGCAGGTGCTTCTTGATCTTGTCGAACTCACGGCTGGCGATCACGTACTGATCCTTGTCGAGATCGTACTGGTAGACGAACAGCCGGTGTTCCATGCAGAACTCTTCGGTGAGGAAGGTGTCGATGAAGGTCACGTCGTTGTAGATCTTCCGCACCTCGAAGATCTTGTCGCGCCCCAGGCCGAGCTGACGGTTCCAGCGCTTGCGTTCCTCGAAGCTGTCGCAGGCTTCGTATTCCTCGCCGAAGCGACCGCGATTCCAGCGGTCCTCGATGTCGCGGAAGAGGTAGAGTCCGATCTTGTAGGGATTGAAGCCCTGGCCGCCCACCGTTCCGGAGTGGTGATCGGCGAAGTCCACGATCTCGGAGTCGTCCATCACGCGTTCGGTCATCATGCGCGAGTGCCAGTAGGTGGCCCAGCCCTCGTTCATGACCTTGGTCTGCCACTGGGGCGCGAAGTAGTAGCTCTCGTCGCGCACCATGCCCAGGATGTCCCGCTGCCAGCCCGTCAGCGGGGCGTAGTGCATGAGGAAGAGCAGGATGTCCCGTTCGGGATTCACCGGGAAGGACTTCTTGGCCCGGCGTGCCTCCTCGTAGGCCTCGCGCTGCTTCGCGATCACCTCTTCGGGATTGATGAAGGCGTCCATGTACGGCTTCGCCTGGAACCGGAAGTCCGGCGGCGCGGTGACGCGGTCGTCCTCCGGCGCCTCGAAACCCGACCGACGGCGTTCGATGAACTGCCCGTGCACGTCGATCAAGCGGTCGAGCGACAGACACAGGTCGAGGAAGCTCTCCACCTCCTCGAGTCCGTACAGATCGATGTAGCGCCGGATCCGCGAGGCGTGGTTCGCGATCTCGTCGATCATCTTCCGGTTCGTCTTGCTGAACCAGATGTTGTTCTTGAAGAAGTCGTTGTGTCCGTAGACGTGGCACATCACCAACTTCTGGTCGATGATGTCGTTCTCCTTCATCAGGTACGCGTAGCACGGGTCGTTGTTGATCACCATCTCGTAGATCTTCTGCAACCCGTACTGGTAGCCCTTGTTCAGCCGGTCGAACTCCATGCCGTGCGACCAGTGCGGGTAGCGCACCGGGAAGCCGCCATAGGCCGCGACCTCGTTCAACTGGCGGTAGTCGACCAGCTCGAAGACCTGCTGGAAGCAGTCCAGTCCGTAGTCGAGGGCGTGACCCTCGATCTTGTTCTGCCAGCGACGGAGATCGTCGACGTTCAGCACTGTCGATCACCGGCCTCTCTGTTCACGATCCCGACCTAGCGTCCCTTGCCCAGGAAGGTCTTGATCGACTCGGGGATGTCGTCCTTGCTGTCGACCTGGCTGGTCACCAGGACCTCGTCCTCGCCCAGACGCGACTCGAGATCGCGCTTGAACTGTCCCGAGCCGTAGGTGGAAGTCACCTGCCCGTAGCTGAACTGGTTCACGCGCGGCAACAGGAATTCCGACAACAGCTCGATGCAGATCTCGGTGTCGCCGCCGCCCCAGTTGTCGCCGTCGGAGAAGTGGAACGGATAGATGTTCCATTCCTGGTGGGGGTAGTCTTCGTGGATGATCTCGGCGGCCAGGGTGTAGGCGCTGCTGATCTTCGTTCCCCCGCTCTCGCGGGTGTGGAAGAAGGTCTCGCGGTCGACCTCACGCGCGGTGGCGTCGTGGATGATGAATCGGAAGTCGACGTTCTTGTACTGGGTACGAAGCCAGGTGTCGATCCAGAAGGCCTCGGTGCGCACGATCTCCTTCTGCTCGTCGCCCATCGATCCCGACACGTCCATCATGTACAGGATCGCAGCGTTGCTCGACGGCTCCTGCACCCGGTTCCAGCTCTTGTAGCGCATGTCGCGCTTGATCGGGACGATGTTCGGATCCCGGGGATCGTAGGTCCCGGTGGCGACCATGCGCTTGAGCGCCTGCCGGTACGTGCGTTTGAAGTGGCGTAGACCGGGCGGACCGACCTCGCTGATCCCGGTGTACTTGTCGCGGTAGTTCTGGATCTGGTTCTTCCCGCGCGGCTCGATCCGGGGGAGTTCGAGTTCCTCACCCAGCATCCGGGCCAGCTCCTCGAGCGTGACCTCGACCTCGAGGACGTGGTCTCCCTCGCCCTCGCCGGCCTCGCCCGTACCGTCCTGACCGGCGTCGACGGGTTGGCCCTCGCCACCCTCACCCATGCCCACGCCGCCCTGCTCCTGCTGACCGAAGCGGAAGTGCGGGATGTCGATCGTGGGCACGGGAATGCTGACGAGGTCCTTGCCCTTCTTCCCGGTCATGGACCCGTGCGAGATGTACTTGCGGAGGTTCCCCTTGATCTTCCCACGCACGATGTCGCGGAAGCGCCCGAGGTCCCGGTCGATGCGGCTGATTTCCACGGCTCCCCCCGAACCCCGGCTAGGACTGCTCGCCCTTCACGTCCCCACGCGCGAAGATCGAGCTGACGAAGTTCAGCACGTCGGTCGCGCTCTCCTCGTTGTATCCGTAGTTGCGGATCAGGCGGTCCTTCACGATCTCGATCTTCTTCTGGGTGTCCTCGTCCATGACGTTGGTCACCAGGCTGCTGAGCTTGATGCTGTCCTTCTGGTCCTCGAAGAGCTTCAGCTCCAGCGCCCGCTGCAGGCGTGCGTTGGTCTTGTAGTTGAAGGTCTTGCCCTCGAGGGCCAGGGCCCCGATGTAGTTCATGATCTCGCGCCGGAAGTCGTCCTTGCGGCTCTCGGGGATCTCGATCTTCTCCTCGATCGAGCGCATCAACCGCTCGTCGGGCTCCTCGTCCTGGCCGGTGTACTTGTTCCGCACCTTCTCCTTCTGCGTGTACGCCTTGACGTTGTCGATGTAGTTGGCGCACAGGCGGGCGATCGCCTCCTCGTCGGCGCTGATCGCGCGCTGGACCTCGCCCTTGACGATGTTCTCGTATTCCTCGCGCACGGGGATGAACAGCTCCTTGTAGTGCTTGCGCTGTTCCTCGCTGGTGATCAGCGTCGACTGCCGCAGGCCGCTCTCGAGCTCGTTCAGCACCATGAAGGGATTGATGCTGGTCATGGTCTCGTCGCTCACGAGGGTGTTGCTCAGCTTGTCCTGGACATAGCGCGGGCTGACCCCCTCCATGCCCTCGCGGTCGGCCTCCTTGCGCAGCTCCTTGACGTTGTCCTCGGTGTAACCGGGCACGCTCTGGCCATTGTACAGCTTGAGCTTCTGCATCAGCGTGAGGTTCGCCTTCTTCGGCTGCTCCAGACGCGTGAGGAGGGTCCACATGGCCGCCATCTCGAGGGTGTGCGGCGCGACGTGTTTGCCCTCGACCTTCTCGTTTGCGTAGTCCTTCTCGTAGATCTGGATTTCCTTGTCGAGCTTGGTGATGTACGGAATGTCGATCTTCACCGTGCGGTCGCGCAGGGCCTCCATGAACTCGTTGTTCTGGAGCTTGCGGTACTCGGGCTCGTTCGTGTGACCGATGATCACCTCGTCGATGTCGGTCTGCTGGAACTTCTTGGGTTTGATCGTGTGTTCCTGGCTCGCGCCGAGCAGGTCGTACAGGAACGCCACGTCGAGCTTCAGCACCTCGATGAACTCGACCAGACCCCGGTTGGCGATGTTGAACTCGCCGTCGAAGTTGAAGGCACGAGGATCGCTGTCGCTGCCGTAGATCGCGATCTTGCGGTAGTTGATGTCACCGGTGAGCTCGGTCGAGTCCTGGTTCTTCTCGTCCTTGGGCTGGAAGGTGCCGATGCCCACGCGGTCCTTCTCGCTCAGGATCAGGCGCTTCACGCGGATGTGGTTCATCACCTGCGTCCAGTCGCCACCGTAGCGCTCCATGAGCAGGTCGAAGGTGTGACGGCAGGCCGGGTTGAGCTCACCCTCGATCGACACCGGGTACGGGGTCTTCGCGTCGCCGAGCAGGTCCTTCACGATCTGTGCGCGGAACTCCGAGGGAATCAGTTTGAGGGGCTCTTCGTGCATGGGGCTCATGTAGCCCTGCTCTTCCATGCCCTCGATCCCGCTCAGATCCCAGCGGTAGGTGAAGAGCATGCCCTCGGGGCTGCGCGAGTACTCCTCGAGACCACGCTTGAGCAACCGGACGATGGTGCTCTTGGCGCTGCCCACCGGGCCGTGCAGCAGGATCACACGCTTCTCTGTCCCGTAACGGTAGGCCGCGCTCTTGAAGACGTTGACCAGCTTCATCAATGGAATGTCGAGTCCGTAGATCGCGTCTTCGCCGTCGGTGAAGGGATCGTTGAAGAAGTTGTAGTGGACGATCTTCTTCTTGTACTCGGTGTACTCGTCGCGACCGTAGGCCAGGATCATGTCGTACAGACGCTGGTGCGCGTTGCGCACGATTCGCCAGTCGTTGCGCACCAGTCCGAGGTAGTCCTCGAACGATCCCTCCCAGTGCTGTTCGCGATACGCGTCGATGTTCTGCAGGCTCTGGATGTATTCCGTCCAGCTGCCGTGTCCGTTCGGCACCACCATGATGGGTCCTCCACCGGGGGCTCGGGCTGTGCGCCTCGTGACCGTCGCCTGCTCCCCGAGGGCGACGTCGTTCGCCGCGGCGCGGATCCGCCCGTCCGCGTCGATCCGAACCGCACGAGGCGTGCTCATGGTGAAAGTAGACCGTTGGTCGAACGCGCGGCAAGCACCATGCGTTCCCACCGACTCCGAGCGAGGCCCGTGCCAGGCGCCCTCAGCGGAGGATCTCGTACCGGATCACGACGCTGTCCGAGGCCGCAGCGGTCCAGAGCAGCTGTCCGTCCCAGCCCAGGGTGAGGTACTCGTCGGGACGGTACAGGACAGAGGGATCGATCACGCCGTCGGCACGCCCGTTGTAGGCGCGCACGCGGATCACACGCCCGGTGGCGGCGTCGGCATTCCAGAAGTGGTAGCCGTCGTAGGCGAGACCCGTGGGGAAGAAGGCCTCGGTGGGGAATCGGCGCGACACCTTGCCCTCTTCCGGCTCGATCCGGGCGATCTGCCGGGCGTCGGCGTCCACCTGCCAGAGGTACTCCTCGTCCCACGCCAGGCCGGCCGGGTGGTAACCCGCGGCCGGAATCGTCGCGCTGAGACTCCCGTCCTCGCGCTCGATCCGGTACAGGGCCTCGGCACCGCCCACACGGTAACCACCGGCCCACAGACCCTCACCGTCGAAGGCCAGACCGGTGTCGAAGGAATCGGGTTCCCGCGAGAGGGTGTCGACGGTTCCCGTCTCGCGGTCCCATCGCAGGATCGCGGCCTCGCCGACGGAGTCGGGCACCGAGATCCCCTGGTTCGAGGCCATCAACATGAAGACGGTCGAGTCCCGGAACGCGAGCCCGCGCAGACCGGCCGACGGCAACGACAGCGTGTCGACCACGACGGCATTGACGACGGGCAGGTCGTCCTGGGCCACCGACGGCTCCGGAGCGACCGCCGCGAGCAGACCCACGACGAACAGGAGGACGCCGGCGCGCGGAAACGGCCGGCGACCGCCCTCAGGCGCCACCGCGTCGCGCGCCTGAGTTCCGGCGCCGCCGCGTGAGTTCGTAGACCTCGTGGAGGCAGGTTCGCAGTGCATCGAGTCCCAGGGGCTTGGTCACGAGGCGATCGAACGCACGGCTCGGCGCTGCCTCCCGCGTGACGGGGTCTCCGGTGAGCAGCACGATACCCACGGCAGGGTCGAGTTGTCGAATCTCGATTGCGAGGACGTCTCCCAGGACCCCGCCCAGCTGTCGATCGAGGAGGACCACGTCGAAGGCACCGGCGGTGAAGGCCGTGCGCGTGTCGTCGGGCGAACCGACGGGCACCACGTGCTCCACGCCGGTGGCGTCGAGCATCTCGGCGAGCACCAATCGGACGTCCGGATCGTCGTCGACCAGCAACACCCGTGGCGGCACGGTCCGCACGGCGGAGGAGGTCTCGGCCGGCACGTCGGACGCCCCCGCCTGGAGCCGGAGCGTGAAGCGACTGCCTCGCCCCGGACGGGTGGACAGTTGGAGTTCGGAGCCCAGATCACGCGCCAGAGCGGCCACACGGGCCAACCCGACCCCACGCCCCGGAGCCTTCGTGCTGAAACCCGCCTCGAAACACCGACGCCGGGTCTCGTCGTCCATTCCCGGGCCGTCGTCCTCCACGCCCACCGTCATCGTTCCGTCTTCGAGCCGGTGGACCACCAGGCGGATCTCTCCGTCGGGCTGCTCGCCCATGGCTTCGTCGGCATTGCGGACCAGGTTCAGGAGCACGTCGCGCAGGAGCCCGGGCCGGGTCGACGCCGGACAGGTCGAGCGAGGGACTTCGGGCCGGATCCGCGCCCCGGGACAGAGCGCGCGGGCGTCCTCGACGAGGTCGTGCACCACGTCGCGGAGATCGACGGTCTGCATCTGCGGTTCGGCGGTCCATCCGCCCAGGGCGTGCTCGGCTCCCTGCAGGGACCTCCGGGCGGCGGCCAGACGAACGTCGCCGGCTCCTCCGCAGGTCACGAGCAGATCGAGATGCCCCCGCAGGACGGCGAGCCAGTTGGCGGCCTCGTGGATCCGCGCCCGAAGGTCTTCCGGGGTCGGAACGAAGGAACCGGACTCCGCAGTGGAGTCCGGTTCCTCGTTCGAGCGATCCAGCGCTTCGCGATCGTGGGAGCGATGGTGCATGGTGGACTCACTTGCTGGTCGAGCGGCGGAAGCCCCTCGTATGCCTGACACACTTCCGACCGCTCGGCCCAGCAAGGTGGCCTGTCTGCCTATCCGGTCGGAAGAAACTGCAATCTCCGGGCCAGGATCTTCCTCGACGAGCCCTTCCCGGAAATCATGGGGAATCCTTTTCCCCCAAACGACTTACGATCTCGTCGATGAGTCGGACCCATGGCAAGCGCCCCAGGAGCCGGCGAGCCCCGTAAATCTAATTTACGGAGCGTAAAACAATCTTTCTACTGCTCGCCCCGTCCCGTCTCTTCGTGGAAGAACAGGTCGGCGAAATCGTCGGCCCCTCGGATCCACCCTTCGAAGATCACCTCGTCGGGATCCTCCGCCAGGGAGATCCGGACCGCGGCGCCGTCGACCCCGGGCAGCAACGCCACATCGGCCACGATCCCGTCGGGGTCGGACCGGAACTCGATCGCCACCGGTGCACTGGCCTGCACGACCAGGTCGCGGCCGTCGAAAGCCACGGGGGTCACACCTGCGTCGACCACGATCTGGAGGGTGGTCACCGCGGCCACCAGCGGCGCGGCACCGAGAGCGAGGACGAGCAACGCGGAGAGGAGGCGACGTGTCGACACTGTGGACCTCGGATCGATGCAGAGACACGTGCGCGCAGCGGAACTCCGGGGGACGGCGCGAAGCGACGTGGAACCGCGAGTGCGCTTCTGCCCAGCAGCTTAGTGCTTCGCCGTGCGAAAGGGAAGACCCCCGGGGGATCCCCTGGCTCAGCGCTCGTCCGCGCGGACGGGGCCGAACAGGGCCTCGTAGCGCCGGAGCCGGTCGTAGAGCGTGGGCTTGGTGATGCCGAGCAGCTTGGCCGCGCGGGTCTTGTTCCCGACGCGGCGGACGACCTCGTGCACCAACAGCAATTCGATCCTCGGAAGGATCGGCCGGTCCGCGCTCCAGCGCTCGTCGGCGGCGATGGCCTCGATCGCGGTCTCCAGAGTGCCGTCGGTCGCCGCCCCCGGACTCGAGCCCAGAGGGAAGTCCTCGGGGCGCAACGACGTGCCCTGTCCGAAGACCAGGGCATTGCGCACGGCGTTCTCGAGTTCCCGTACGTTGCCCGGCCAGTGGTAGTGCCGGAGATGCTCGATCACGTCGGAATCGACCTCCACCGGACCGCCCCGATACGCGGCTGCGTCGCGCGCCACGAAGTGACGAACCAGGGGCTCGATGTCACCGAGACGTGCACGGAGCGGCGGGATCTCGATCGTCACGACGTTCAGACGATAGTAGAGATCCACCCGGAAGTGGCCTCGCTCCACCTCCGTCCGCAGGTCCCGGTTGGTGGCGGCCACGATCCGCGCGTCGGAGCTCAACTGCTCGCTCCCTCCGACACGGGTGAAGGTCCGCTCCTGAAGCACACGCAGCAGCTTCGCCTGCATGTCGGGTGGCATCTCGCCGATCTCGTCGAGGAACAGCGTCCCCCCGCGCGCCTGCTCGAAACGACCCACACGCTGGGCGTGCGCGCTGGTGAACGCACCCCGCTCGTGTCCGAAGAGCTCGCTCTCGAGCAGGCTGGCCGGGATCGACGCGCAGTTGATGGCCACGAAGGGGCCGTCGCGCCGCGGACCGGCGTCGTGCAGCGCCTTGGCCACCAACTCCTTGCCCGAGCCGTTCTCGCCGAGGACGAGCACGGCGAGGTCGGTGTGGGCCACCCGATGGATCCACTGCACCACGCGCCGCATGCCCTCGCTCCGGCCGATCAGACCGAAGTCGCCGTCCGGGGTCGCGGCGTGCACGGCTTCCGCCGGACTCACGGTGGGCGCATCGGTCGACCGAAGGGCATCGACGGTCTGCCAGACGCGAACCACCCCTCGAACCAGGTCGCGCTCGTGGGCACGGAGCCCGGCGCTGCGCTCGATGATCAGATGCCCCCCTCCGGGCACGCCGTAGACGTCGCACCCGTCGCGCCGCTCGAAGGAATCGTCGCCCACGGAGGCGCGCAAGACCCGGGGAGACGCGTCGCTGGGATTCCAACCACGCGCCTCGGCCACCGAGGCGTCCCCCGCCGGGTCGACCCAGAACAGGCGCTCGGCTCCCAGGGCCGTCCGCAGGCCGGCCGCATGACGACCCGCCCCGGAGAGTCCGCACCCCGTCTGCCCCAGGGACTCGAGCAGGAGCGCCATGCTGGCCTCGGGGGTCAACGGCCGCACCCTGGTCTCGTCGTCGCGGATCAGGGTCTCGAGCCGCCCGAGACCGGGCGGCGGGCGGTGGACGTCGAAACGCGCGATCAGTTCGTGGATCTCGGCCACGGAAGCCCGCACGCGCTCGAGCCTCCCCCGTTCGGCCTCCAGTTCGGCGCGGCGGATCGAGGCGCGGATCTGATCGCGATGACGTCCCGAGGTCGAGAAGCCCCGAATCGCGGAGGCGAGGCTCTCCACCGCCAGATCGAGCTCGCCGGCCCGGACCAGCAGCTCCGCCTCGAGCATGTCGACCTTGGCTCCCTCGAAGCGGGACGGTTGGGTGTCGAGCAGCGTGCGCGCCCGCTCCAGGGACTCGGCGGCCTCGTCGTCGCGATCGAGCTGCAACAACACCGCCCCCAGCCTCCGAAGAGTCAGCAGGCGTTCGGTGTCGTGTCCGTTCGCCTCGCACAGGGCGAGGTTGCGCTGGAAGCAATCGAGGGCCCGGAGTGGGTCTCCGCGGGCGAGAGCGACGTCGCCGAACAGACCGAGGGCCTCGGCCTCGGTCTCGGGGTGGTTCCGCAACCGCGCGATCTCCAGCGCCTGCCCGGCGACGTCCTCGGTCCCGTCGAGGTCCTCGCTCTCGATCCGCACGCATCCCAGGTTGATCAGACTCGCCGCAATCGAAAGATCGTCTCCCACGCTGCGCTTGCGCCGCAGGCTCTCGAGCAGCGCCGACTCGGCCTCGGCCGTCTGCCCGAGCGCCATGAAGCTCAGGGCCATGTTGTTCTGCGTACGCGCGACGCCGAGGTCGTCACCGAGTTGCTCGCGCAGACGCAACGCCCGTTCGTAGTGCGCGATCGACTCCGGATACTCGCTCTGGTTGTAGAGGGCGAAGCCCACCAGGTTGTGCAGCCGCGCGACCAGGGCGCCGTGCTCGAGGGGATCGAGACGGCGCAGCGCCAGCTCGGCGGTCCGGACCGCCTCGCGCGTGCGGCCGCGGTGCAGTTGGGCCCACGCGAGTTCGGCGTTGGCCAGGGCCCGCGGTTCGGCCGGCAGATCGTTGCGCACACGAGCGAGCAGGTCCTCGAGACGACGTTCGGCCGCCACGAAGTCGGAACGGTGGAAGTCCAGCTGGACGGCGCGGAACACCAGCTCCGCCCACGCCGATGGGTCGACGGCGTCGGGCATCCGCTCGATCCACGCGAGCGCATCGGACAAGCCCTGCTGGGCTGCCTCGACGTCACCGGTCCTCTGGTCGGCCTCGCTGCGCAGACGCGCCCGTCGGATCACGTCGTCCGCCGTGACGTCGGTGTCGAGATCGAGGATCCGGTCGAGGGCGCTCAGCGCCAGGAGCGGGAGTTCCGCGTCCTCGGCACGACGCGCGGCTTCACGGAGCAGACGAACGCCATCCGCGGGATCGGCTCCTCCACTCGCGACGCGAGCGCGCCACCAGGCCGCCCCGGCGTCCCGCCCTCCCGTGTGCCGCAGATCGTGGGCGATCAGCCCCCGCAGTTCTCCGGCCCGGGCCGGATCGACACGACGGGAACGCCGCAGGGCCACCGAGGTCTGGCGGCGTGGCTCGCTCACGTGGTGGCCGCTCACGATCCGGACCTCGCCCTCGCGCCACAGCTCCTCGAGGGTCACGGCCAGACCGGCGGCGTCGAGGCGCGCCAGGCGCAGGAGCAAGGCCAGTGGAACGAAGCAACCGAGTACGGCCAGGGCGTCCAGGACGAAGCGGGCCGTGCCGCTGGCCCGCAGCGCCTCGCGGGACGGCGCGCCCGGCCAGTCGTGCACCCGGAGCCCCGATCCGTACCGTGCCTGCAGGAACAGGCCGAAGACCCCGTCGAGTTCCTCGCCGGGCGAGAGCACCACCAGGCGCTCCCGCCCGTCCATCCATCGGGCCCGGACGAGACGGTCCAGGGTCTGGACCACGTCAGCGTAGCGCTCCGCCCCGTCGACCAGCACCAGGGCCGGTCGGGCCGGATCGGCGGCGGGGACCTGCACACGATGATCCGGCGTCGCGCGGATCACCGTCAGGCCACGCGATGCTCCCCAAGCGGCCAGCGCCTCCCCGCGGCCGTCGTCCACCATCCCCGGCAGGCCTTCCCCGGAGCGGCAGGGTCCCGTCAGGTGCAGCGCCTCGCCTCCGGACATCGCGTCGAGGACATCGGCGAGATCCGCGGGCACGAGCGGAGGAACGGGCTCGGGGGGTACCGTCATGCGCGGTCCCCCGCGCCGGGCCAGGAAACGGACGATTTCGCCCACCGCCCGCTCGGGTCCCTCCGTCGACCAGTCCACGGCCGACATCCCGTCGGGCACCGACGGAGGCACCAGCCACGTCGAGGGCAGCAGGCGCGGACCGTCCGGCGTGGCGACCAGTGCCACGGGATCGATCGAACCCAGCGGTAGACGCAGGTCGAGCAGTTCGGCCAGCG
Source organism: Candidatus Krumholzibacteriia bacterium (assembly GCA_035268685.1). Taxonomy (NCBI): domain Bacteria; phylum Candidatus Krumholzibacteriota; class Candidatus Krumholzibacteriia; species Candidatus Krumholzibacteriia bacterium. Next base: position 57,435 of record DATFKK010000015.1, read on the forward strand.
CGCTCTCCAACCGGGTGCGCATGGCTTCGCGGGGACCGGAGTCGGCGCGTTCGTAGGCCGCGATCCAGGGCTCGGTCGACACCGGTGTCGCTCTCGCGGTACACAGGGTCTCTTCGCCGGCGTCCTCGATCTCGAAGGAAGGCCACCGCAGCAGCTCGGCCGCGCCGAACACACGTTGGCGCAACAGCAGCGACACGGCCGCATCCCGGGGCTGGAGCCCCTCGGCGTGCAGCAACCACACGGCACGATCACTCACGAGGTCGTGTGCGACCTCGAGCCGGACGTCGGGCCCGGCATGGATCGGCTGGGGATCCCGGTAGCGGCGTGAGAGCGAAGCGTCCATCCGGTCGAGACTAGGAGATGCACGCGCGCGGCGACAAGCGGCACCGGAGATCAGCCGGAGCGATTCCCCGGATCCTCGCGATCATCGCCCGTCGACCGCGGCGCCGGTCGCCATACGAGCCCCAGGCTCCACGCGTGGTCCAGGCTGCGGGCGTCCCGGGGTCCCACGTCGAGCAGACCACCGATCCGTACGCCCAGCTCCTCGCTCCAGGACCACTCGGTCTCGAGCAGGAAGGACGTCGACTCGGGCAGTCCGTCGACCGGATGCCGGGCCGAGGCGATCAGGCCGAAGTCGCCCCACCGCCCCTTCACGGCGACTTCCAGACCGGATCCCGACGGGAACGCCGAGAGTGGATCCTCGCGCACGTCCTCGCTGGGTGGAGACACCCGTCGGGCGTAACCGCCGAACCACCACCGCAGCCCCCCGACCGCGATCGGGGACACACGCAGGCGGACCCGCATGGCCGGCGCCTTGGCCGACAGGGGATGCAACGAGGGGTCGCCGGTGGGAAGAGTCACGGCGAGATCCAGCGCCGTCGGCACGAACAACAACCCGCCCAGTCGCTGGGTCCATTGCACGTCGGCCCGGCCGCCGCCGTAGCGGAAGCGATCCGCACTCTCGAGTCCGACGTAGTCGATCGAGACCCGCGCTGCACTGGATCCGGTCAAACGCACCCACCAGCCCAGGCGGATCCACTGCGCCCGGCGGGCGTCGGGCAGCTCCAGGTCGCGGTAGTCGATCGAGACCGGTCGCTCCCCGGAGGCCGGATCCGGGTCGAGACCCAACGGCAGATACAGAACCTGCCGCGGCAGCATGCGGGAGGACGCGTCGTCCTGTGCGGCGACCGGAACGGCGGCGCCGAGGACCAGGATCGCGGTGAGGACGAAGGGAAGACGGGACACGGCGGGGTGGGACGGCGCCTAGGCGCCGCTCCCCTCGATCAGCTGCACCTCACCGTTCTCGGTGAACTGCACGCGGATCATGGTCCGGTTGCCGGGAAGGGCTTCCTTGGCGACGACCCGCCCGTAGTCGTTCCACCCGCGGTGGTGGACCACGTCGCCGATCTCGTAGTGCTCCTCGGGCGAGTACACACGCGCCGTCTCGGGATCGATCTCCTCGACTTCGGCGACGGGCTCTTCCTCGGGCTGCGTGGCCTCGGCACCGGCCTCGTCCTCGGCCGGCATGTGCGGCAGGATACCGGCACACTGCGGACACTTCAGCCAGACGACTCCGTCATCGCTGGCCTCACTGACCACCGTCATGTCGAAGTGGGCCTTGCAGACCGAGCAGTACTGACGCATGCGGGCACCTGCCCCACCACGTTCGAACCGAACGTGGGGACGATGTGGGCGGAGCGGGAGCCGCGCGAACGCCTACAGCTCGCCGGCCTCCAACACGGCGCGGCAGCATTCCTCCGCACCGTCCTTGTCGAGGTAACGCATTCCGCAGACGATGCAACGATGCGGACCGTTGATGCGACCTTCTTGCTCGGCCTTCGAGACCAGCTGATCGTACTTGACGAAGGGCTTCTCTTTCACGAGCGGAATTTCCTTCTCCGTACGCGTCGACACGCGATTCCTCCTTGGATCCCATGGACCGGTTCCGTCCGATCCACTCTCCACATCCACGGTTCCCCGTTGCGTTGTGCACGCTGGAGACCGAACCCGAATCGGCCGCGGGCGGCCGATGGACCCAATGAACAGGGTCTCTCACGGTCGAAGGTGCGAGAGCGGCCCCTCGGCAGGCACCTCGATCCGGGTCCGACCTCTCCGTGGTCGTCGTCCGGGCCGGGCGGCGGCGCGCGGGGCGGTCGATGGGAGACCCAACCGCTAACAGCGGCGGCAGAGTACACAACGGGGGCCAACGAGTCAAGTTGGCCCCCTTCACGGAGTTGTGATGCCCAACGGGTCCGAGTGCGAAGTGGCCCGCAAATCGGCCGACGAGATGCGGCGGATGACTAGGCCACGACGGCGTCCAGTCCGCGGTGCACGTCGGCGACGAGATCCTCGGCGTCCTCGACGCCCACGCTGAAGCGCACCAGACCGTCGGTGACCCCGATCGCCTCCCGCTCCTCGCGGGGAACGGCCGCGTGGGTCATCACCGCCGGGTGGCAGACCAGGCTCTCGACCCCGCCCAAGCTCTCGGCCAGCGTGAACAGTCGCAGTTGTCCGACGAGAGCCTGTGCGTTGTCCAGGCTGCCCACGTCGACCGAGATCATGCCGCCGTACCCCTTCTGCTGCTTCTTGGCGATCTCGTGTCCGGGGTGATCGGGGAGCCCGGGGTAGTAGATCCTCTTGATCGCGCGGTGCTCGCGGATCGCCGCGAGCAGGGCGTGCGCGTTCTCCTCGTGGGCCCGCATGCGCAGGTGGAGGGTCTTGGTCCCGCGCAGCGCCAGCCAGCAGTCCCAGGGACCGGGCACGGCACCGGCCGCGTTCTGCAGGAACCGCAGACCCTCGGCCATCTCCTCGTCGTCGGTGATCAGGATCCCACCGACCATGTCACTGTGACCGTTCAGGTACTTGGTCATCGAGTGCACCACGACGTCGGCGCCGAGCGCCAGCGGCTGCTGGAGCGCCGGACTCATGAAGGTGTTGTCGACGCACAGCTTCGCGCCGCGCGCCCGGGCCAGTTCCGCCGCGGCGGCAATGTCTGTGATCTGCAACACCGGATTGGTCGGAGTCTCGACGAACAGCAGCCGCGTGCGGTCGGTCCAGGCGGCCTCGACCGCCGCCAGGTCGCTGGTGTCGACGAACCGGAACTGCATCCCCAGCCGCCGGTACAGCGAGTCGAAGACACGATAGGTCCCACCGTAGACGTTCCGCGTGCAGATGATCTCGTCGCCCTGGTCGAAGGTCTCGACCAGCGTGCTGATGGCGGCCAGCCCGCTGGCGAAGGCCACACCGAAACGACCGCCCTCGAGCGCTGCCACGTTGCCCTCGAGTGCCTCGCGCGTGGGGTTCTGCGTGCGGGCGTACTCGTAACCGGTGTGGTCGCCGATCGCCCGCTGCTGGTAGGTGGAGGTCTGGAACACGGGCACGATGACGGCGCCGGTGTTCGGCTCCGGCTGCTGGCCGGCATGCACGCAGTCGGTGGCGAAACCCATGGCACGGACTCCTTCGGAAGGATCTTCGGACGGATCTTCGGACGGGTGGACGACGCGACCCGGACGGCGCCTCAGTGCGACGCCCGGCGAGCCCTCGTGCCGTTGCGGCCGTGGGCGAGGAGCTCGCCGACGGTCCGCACCCCCTCCGGCACGAGGTGGTGCTCGACCGCATGAAGGAAGATGCGCGCGGCGGCTTCCGCATCGTCGACGGCGCGATGGTGGTGTTCCAGCTGGATGTCGAGGCGCTCGGCCAGGGCGTCGAGACGGTAGCTGCCGAACCCGCGCAGTACGCTCCTCGACAGACGCACCGTGCACAACGAAGGCCACGGTTCGGGTTCGATCCCGCAACTCTGCATCTTCATGCGCAGGAAGCGCTCGTCGAAGTCCACGTTGTGGGCCACGAACACCGAACCGGCCAGCAGGCCCTCGAGCGCCGGTGCGATCTGGTGGAAGCGCGGTGCGTTCTGGACCTTGGACTCGTCGATCCCCGTCAGTCTCTGGATCCATGCCGGGATCCGGACCTCCGGCTGCACCAGCGTGGAGTAGCGTTCGGTGATCACCAGGCCCTCGACGACCACGACGCCGACCTCGATCACCTGGTCCCGGTCGGGGTTGCTGCCGGTGGCCTCGAGATCGACCACGCTGAAGCGCGCCCGCGACAGCGGCAGGTCGTGGTAACGGGCTCCGAGCAGGTCCCAGGTCCCCCGGTCCATCTCGGCGAAGCGTTCGTCGCGCCGCAGCAAGGTCCGGATCAGCAACGGTGAGACCTGATCGTCCGGCGCTTCGCTCTGGAACAGGGCCCGGGCCAGCTCGCGCGAGGGAACCGGACGGTCCACACTACGGACGTAGTCGTGCGCCCGGGCCCGGAGACTCTCCAGGTTCTCGGTCCGGAGTTGAGGAAACTCCAAGGCTTCACTCCACGGGCGAGGTCGGCGGAAGGACGGGGACGACGGCCAGGCAGCGCGTCCTACGAGTCTAACACAGCCGGAGGGTTCAGGGGCCGCCCGGAAGCAGCCGGCGTGCGGAATCGTGGCCGAACTCGAGGCACTCGAGACGCCGCTCGGTGACCAGTGGCGGCGCAGCACGGCGGGATCGCGCCGACCCTTCGCCCTCGGTCGTCGTGGTGACCGTCGAGAGCGTCGTCGCCGTCAGCAGTCCCGCCAACGGAACCTGCGGACTGATCGTGGCCTCGGCCCGCAGCCGGGTGCGCACGACGAGGGTCGAACGACCGATCGTGCGCTCCTCGCGTCGTTCCTCGACCAGTCGCACACGCTCGCGGGAGATCGTCCGGGAGGCGATGGTCGAGTCCGTCAGCGCCGTGCGTTCCACCTGCGGATCGACGAAGGGATCGGTCAGATGACGGCGGACCAGCCGGCGATCGCGGTAGGACTCGACGTCCTCGACGATCCACCGTCCGTCGCGCTCCCGCCGCAACAGGCTGTCGACGGCCGCGAGCGGATCGCCGTCCCGTCGCAGGGCGTCGGGCCGCAAGAGGATGCGATCGACCGTCCCGGCCCCACGACTGCGGAGTTCGAGCCAGCGGCGCTCGGGCACCTCGGCCGCATACACGTGCACGGTCACCGTGTCCACCAGCGCTCCGTCCTCGGTGATCTCGACCTGTGCGTAGGTGGCGAAGTCGCCCGGCTCGAAGCGCACGTCGACCAGGTCGCGGCGCCACCACGAGAGCAGCTCCGAGGCCGACGCGACCGAGGGCCACACGACGAGGGCCAGCAACACCGACGACACCACGACCCGGAACACCGGACGCCCGGGCGTCCGGCCCGGGCGTCCGTGCGAGCGCGGAGCGGAGGTCCGCTCAGTGCGCGATCTGGGCCCAGTAGGTCTCATAGTCGAAGTCCGGGCTGTTCTCCTGGTCGTGGCAGGTGACGCAGGATTCACGCGCCATCGCATTCCAGGTTCCGTCGCGGGCGTGCTCCGTGCCGTAGCCGTGGCAGGCCTCGCACTGGACGTTCTTCAACGCCTCGCGTCCCGGCACGGACGCATCCGCGACCTGGTCGTAGCCGTTCTTCCAGTCGAAGCCGACCACGTGACACGACACGCACTCGGGATTCTGGTCCTGGCCCTTCGACACCAGCGACTGGAACGCCCGGGCATGGGCGGACTCGGCGTAGGAACGCGCCGCGTCGGTGTGGCACCGCGCACAGTTGTGCACACCCAGGAACTTCTCGTCGGCCGAACCGTGGGTCCGCGGGTGGTCGAAGGACTCGACCTTGCCGATCTGCTCCTTGTTCCGGGCATCGAAGGCGTCGACGGCCTCGCGGATCTCCCCGATCTCGGGGTTGTTCTTGTCGAGGGTGTGGATGGTGACGGCGGCGTCCTCGATCTGCCCGTCGGGCGTGACGACCATGTCGAGCTGACCGACGTAGCGGCCCTCGTGGTTGGCCGCCACGAGTACGATGTCGCCGTTCACCCGGTTCACGCGGCGGTACTGCCGCGGGTCGCGTCCCTCGATGCAGATGTCGATCCCCGTGCCCGGGCCCATGTCCATGAGCATCTGTCGGATCTCCGCGCTCGGCATCTGGGCGAGCAGGATGATCAGGTCGGCTTCTTCGCGCAACGTGGGGAGCACGCCCTCGAGCGCGTCGCGCGGCGACTGCGTCGTGAAGTTGTCGGCCGACGCGGTCATGGTGACGATCGGGTAGCGGGGGCTGATCACCGACACGTAGCCCACCTTCAGCCCCGCGACCTCACGGATCACGTAGGGCGGGAAGAGCTCGTCGGGATCGGCGTCCCCGATCGCGAGGTTGGCGTTGGTGAACAGGAATCCGTGCTCACGCTCGGCCTGGCGCAGGAAGTCCAGACCGTAGTTGAGGTCGTTCGGGCCGACGCCGAAGACCTCGTAGCCGAGTTGCTCGGTGTAGTCGAGCAGGAACTCGGTCTGTCGCCGTTCGGCCTCGCGGCGGTGGCCGAACAGGTTGCCCGCGTCGATCACGAAGGTGTTCTCGCGAGCCTCACGCACGTTCCGAAACAAGGCGGCCCTCCGGGCCAGCCCGCCCATGGGGCGGCTCTTTCACCCACAGGGCGCGATCTTCCCCGACACGGAACCGTGGTACATCATGGTGAGTTCGATCGAATCCTGCGCGGTCGCGGGACGGGCGGGCAGTACCACCGTCAACACGAACAGCGCGAGGGCTCCGAGGGTCTGGCGGACTCCACCGCCGACCGAGCCGGGTCGCAACATCGAGTTCCTCCTGCACGGGAACGCCCCGGCCAACGAGCGGGGCGTGCGGATCCGAGGGGAATGGCAAGAACCCGCGACTGCGGGCGTGTGCAACCTTAGCACCGTGCCCGCGTGGATCGCAACGCGGGTCGAGTGCTTTTACACGTTGGTGACGGCCTGGTTCCCCGCTGCAACTAGAAGCCGCTCATACGGTTGCCGAAGCCGCCACCCCGGGCCAGACTGCCCCGGTCGACGCTGATGTCGGGCAGGGGCTCGAGGTAGAGACGGAAGCCGAACTCGGTCTCGCGGCTGAACGATCCGATCCCCGCGACCTCGCTCCGGAACTCCAGACGCCAGTGGTGGAGCCGCCGGTTCAGGCTCCACGACTGATTCGTGAACTCGCCGCGCTCCACGTCGAATCCGGCCGAGTAGCGCAGTTTCCACTCTCCCGGCAGCGAGAGATTCGCGCTCAGGCTGGTGTTGGCGCGGGTGGTCGTGCTGCCGTCGGCCTGCCGGGTCTGCGTCAGCGATCCACGGATGTTCAGGTCCCAGGGCAGACGGTTGCCGTCTCCGGTCTCCAGCCACTGCTCGCGTTCGAGCCGCTCCTCCTCGTCGGTGAGGAAATCGTCGTCGGGGTCGTAGTCCTGCAACGAGTCGATCGCGGCCGAGTCGGGGGGAGCGTCGGGAAGACGCTCCAGCAGGCGGTTCTCGCGTTCCTCACGGGCGCGCAGCACTCCCCCCAGGTCGAAGTCCCCGCGCAGACGCAGGGTCGACGACATGCGCGTGCTGGTCACGTCGAAGGTGTAGGGATCGATCGACTGGTTCATGGAGAAGGTGACGGCCTGGGTCACACCCGGCCGGATCGAGACCGCGCTGCTGATGGGGGACCATTTCTCGCCGGGATCGGCCTCGGGGTTCACGCTGGTGTTCAGCGACCAGGTGATCAGGCGCTGGAGCTTGCGAGTCTGCTCGCGACCCTCGGCATCGACCCGATCGCCGTCACGCACCTTGAACGAGAGGTCGTTGTTCAACCGCAGTCCGATCGACTGACTCCGTTGCTGGTCGTCACCGAGCTTCGGACGGAAGCTGTGGGTGGCCGAGTACGAGACCTGATGCCGGATCGCCCGCAACGCCCCGATGCGCGCCGGAAACACACCGAACAGGTCGGATTGGATCGAATTGTTGAACGACAGCGACGGACGGGTGTCGGACTCGTCGACACTGCGGCTGCGCTCGGGGTCGGCCACGAAGATCTCGCGGTCCTCGCCGTCGGGACCGGTCACCGCGACCCTCTCGTAGACGTCGAGTTCCGAGCGCGTGTAGCTCCAGGCCTCCGAGAAGTTCGCCGAGCTGGTCAACTTGAAGGGCCCGACACTGTCGGGCGAGTAGGTCAGACCGAAGCGGCCATTCGCGTTCCAGCGGTTCTCGAAGCCGTTCTCGGTCGTGTTGCGCTGGAACGAACCGCTGTAGCCCTGCCTGAACTGGATGTCGCGCAGGAGGTTCGCGATCGCCGGACTGCTGTCGCGCTTGCGTCCGCCCAGAAGCGGTCCGGTCTTGAAACCCAGGCTCATGTTGGTGGTCAGGTCGACCAGGCGGTTGTTCGTGGTGGGGTCGTCGTCCTCGGAGTTCGGACGTTGGGTCCGGTTCACACCGAGGCTCAGCGATGCGCCGTTGTCGAAACTGCGGCTGACGTTGGCGCGGCTGCGTAGCTCGCTCTCGAGCACGGTGTTCGCCTGCGCGTCGTTGAGGTTCGTGGTGAGATCCGAGCTCGAGAGCTCGACATTGGCATTCGCTCTCCACACGTCGAACAGGTCGGGCTGGTTGTGATTGGCCCGCAATCGCCACTCGTCGCCGAAGCGTCCACCCGTCGGTTGTTCGAAGCGGCGCAGGTAGGTGAAGTCGACGTTCCCGCTCATTCCGTAGCGCACGTTGTACACGTTCTCGATCTGGAAACTCGCCTCGCGGCGTTCGTTGAAGTCGAACTCGAAGCGAAAGTCCGTGTACTCGTTCGTGGCCCAGTAGTAGCCGAAATCACGCACGTAGCGTCCCTCGCGGCTGTTCACACCCACGTTGATCCGTGGGAACAGGATGCCCGACCGCCGACCGCGCTTCAGGTCCTTGTAGAAGAAGGGGAGCGTCATGAGCGGAATGTCGCTCACGTAGAAGGTGACCTGCCGGGCGACGACGCTCTGGCCGACCTTCAGCTTCATCTTCTGTGCGTGGAAGTGATAGTGCGGTTCTTCGAGCTCGCACTCGGTGTAGATCCCGTCCTCGGCGAGCAGGGTGTTCGAGTCGATCCGACGACCGTGGCGGATGGTGTAGAAGCCCTGGTCGAAACGCGTGGCGCCGTCGGCCACGGCACCCGTCTGCGGATCGAACAGGTAGCCCATGCGGTCGCCCACGAGCTCGCTGTTCGCATCGACCAACCGGGGGTCTCCCTCGGCCAGGAGTTCGCGGGCATCGGTGTCGAAGTACACGTCGTCGGCGAACAGCTCGAGCGCGTCGTTCTTCACCTTCGCCTGGTCCGAGATGTGGATGCGTCCGCGCTGGACCTCGAAGAGCGTGCTCTGTCCGGTGTACTCGACGACGTCGGCGAGCGACTCGAAGTCCACGCGTCCGCTCGGGGAGACCGCGCCGGCGGCCAGCATGGAATCGGCCTCGGCCGCAGAGACGGAATCGGCGATCGCGTCCACCGCCAGCACCGAGTCGGGCGGAACGCCCAGACGGTCGGCCTCTTCGGCGCGCAGGGAGTCCTCGGTCGCCTCGTGCTCTTCGAGGAGCCCCTCGATGGTGCGACGCTCGAGGTAGCGGTAGACACCCGAAACCTGTCCCTCGACGTTCACCCGATCGACCTTGCCCTCGGCGAAGGTGATGTCGATGGCCCGGCCCTCGACCTCGTTCACCGAGATCGTCGAGGTCTGGTCCTCGGGCAGGTATTCGCTACGCGCGTTGCCGCGCACGCTGGTCCGCGTGATCTCGCCCTCGGTCACGATGACCACGAGCGTGTCGCCCGAGAGGGTGTTCGCGAGCGGGATTCCCGTGAACTCGCGCGACAGCGTATCGGGGGTCGAGTCGACGAGCGAGGCCTGCCCGTGGACTTCGATCCGCTCGAGGTCGCCCTGGACATAGGTGAACTGGATCTCCTCGCCGCTCATCACGCGGCCTTCCCGCTGAACACTGGGTGCACCGTTCAGCACGAGCAGGTCCTCGCCGTAGAAGCGTGCGGTGTCGGCGTGCGCCTGCGTCGCACCCTGCACGAAGTCGACGTCCCCGATCGCCGTGCTCAGGTCCTCGGCCTGGTCGAAGGCCAACCAGTCGCTCTCGACCGTGGTGATCGGGCCGGTACCGCGACGTGAACGGAAGACGGGCAGGGAATCGACCACGGCCAGCCCCGACTCGCGGTCGAAGAAGCCGTGGCGGCCCTCCACCACCGAACGGTTGATCTCGTCGACGACCTTCACGGAGCCCCAGGCCTCCATGGTGCCCTCGGCCTGGCGGATCAGGATGGAGTCGCCCTCGATCACGTTGGGACCGTCGATCACACGGGCGTCGTCGAGCAACGTGAGCCACTCGGCCTCGCGGTCGTAGCGGGCACGGTCGCCGATCCCGATCGCTCCGTCCTGGGTCTCGATGCGGACCGAACCGTAGGCGAAGCCCTTGCCCTCCTCGCGGAACACCCGCAGGGAATCGGTCCACATGTCCAACGAATCGGAGCGGACGACGACGTCGCCCACGATCTCGAGCAGGCGGCGCTCACCGAAGTAGCGGCCCAGGTCCCCGTCGGCACGCAGGTCCTGGTCCTCGAAGTAGGCATTGCCGATGAACTCGGTGACACGCTCCCCGCTCGGGAGCATGCGTGACTCCAGGCGGTCGCCGCCGTAGTTGCGCATGGGGGGCGCGATCTGAGCCGTGGTGACCGAGACCCCGGCCAGGATCAGAGCCACCGCCAGGGCCACGGCCGGCGGGCTCGTGCGGGCACGCCCGCGGCGCTGATCCTTCCAGGGCATGGAACGACCTCGGAGGGTGCGGCGGGGCGACGGCGGGGCCGGAGGACTTCCCTGGGCACTTATGCGTTCACGCGGGCCGCTCGTCAAGGATCCGGCGGGCCAGGACGGCGGCACCGATGGCGGCACCGTCCACGCCGAGTTCGGCACGGACGATCGGCACCGACCCCCGGACGGCGCGCATCAGCCGTGCCTCGTACTCCTCACGCGCGGGCTCGAGCAGGAGTTCCCCCGCCTGGGAGACCCCGCCGCCCACCAGGATCCGGTCGGGTTGCAGGGTGTGGGTCAGGTTCGCGCAGGCCAGACCGAGCCAGCGCCCCGACGCGGCCAGCACGTCGCGAGCCACCGGACAACCCTCGCGGGCGGCCTCGGCCAGGACCCGCGGACTGGCCTCACCCTCGCGGTCGACGTGGCGCCGCAGGATCGCACCCCGATCGCCCGCCTCACGCAGCGCCCGCCGACCGCGCTCGACGATGGCAGCCGTGCTCAGGTACGACTCCACGTGACCGGGCAGCCCACAGGTGCACAGGGGTCCGTCGTGATCGAGCACGATGTGCCCCAGTTCACCGGCGAGACCGTGACTGCCCCGCTGCAGACGGCCACCGACGATCACGCCGCCGCCGACCCCGGTCCCGAGACTGAGCATGCACAGGTCGCGGCACCCTCGTCCGGCACCCCACTCCTGTTCGCCCACGATCGCCGCGTTGACGTCGTTCTCGACCACGAGGGCCGGCTCCGGGTCGCGCTGCCGGAGGGGAGCCGCCACGTCCACACCCTCGAAGAAGGGCAGGTTCGGGGCCTG
>DATFKK010000016.1 GCA_035268685.1 Candidatus Krumholzibacteriia bacterium
ACGGGCTGGCCGTCGACGGCGCGTACGAGCTGCTGCACGGATTCGCGCAGCGCGCCGGAGTCGGCGAGCATGGGCGTGATGTCGCGGAAGAGGATCCCGGGGATGGGGAAGTCCGGGATCGACCGAACGATGGAGCGCCGCGGTGGACCTCCGCTCCTACGTCCGGTCGATCCCGGACTTCCCCATCCCCGGGATCCTCTTCCGCGACATCACGCCCATGCTCGCCGACTCCGGCGCGCTGCGCGAATCCGTGCAGCAGCTCGTACGCGCCGTCGACGGCCAGCCCGTGGACAAGGTGATCGGGATCGAGAGCCGCGGCTTCATCTTCGGCACGCCGCTGGCCACCGAGATCGACGCCGGCTTCGTGCCCATGCGCAAGCCCGGCAAGCTGCCCTTCACCAAGCTGTCGCGCAGCTACCTGCTCGAGTACGGCGAGGCCACTCTCGAGCTCCACACCGACGCCATCGAGAAGGGCGACCGCGTGGTCATCGTCGACGATCTGCTCGCCACCGGCGGCACCGCCCGCGCCGCGGCCGAGCTGGTGGAGGAGGCCGGCGGCGAGATCGTCTCGCTGCTCTTCGTGATCGAGCTGCTCGGACTGGACGGCCGCGCCGCCCTCGGCGATCGTCGCGTCGAGGTGCTGATGCCGATGGGGGCGGACGGGGACTGAGGTCTCGTTCGTCGCCGTGGCACGGGTGCCCGTGGTCGTGTCCGCGGCTCCGTTGCCTTCCGGCCCGCTGGGGCCCCCGTAGCTCAGGTGGATAGAGCACCGGTTTCCTAAACCGGGTGTCGCAGGTTCGAGTCCTGCCGGGGGCACCATGTTTCCCAAGGGGTTACGGCGGTCGGGGGTGCGGTGAACCGCGGTCGTCGGGCCGTGGGGGACCACTGGGGGTCACCTTTTCGCGAGCTACGTTCCGGGGATCCCTCGACGCGGATTCCCCGCTTCCGGATGGACCGACCCGACCGTCGTCGGCCGACGCGCCCGGGATCCGGACGTTCGCGTTCGAGGCGAGGCCCCACCGGCTCGCGCCGATCGATGCCTGGCTGCGATCGGCGGCCGACCCCGCACGGCGTCGGTGTCCGCGCGCGTGACGGCTGGGGATGTTCCGCGGGGGAAAGCCGGTTGCCACTTCCGCGGCGGAAGTGACCAGCGCGCGTGACACGAGAACACCACCCACCGACGCCCCTCGACGTCACCTCCGCGCCGCGTCCAGCTTCCCCCGGACCTCGGCCGCCCAGCCGGTGACGACCTCGATGTCGCCGCGCGAGGGGTTCTCGACCATGATGAACTCCTCGGCGTCGTCGGTGTTCATCAGCTCGTACTGACGGTACCAGCGGTACTGGAGATAGCCGCCGGCGAAGAGCGTCTGGCGCGAGGTCACGCGGACACCGTCGGCGGTGTCGATCGTCGCGGCGATCATGGCGTTGCCGTCCTGGTAGAAGATCTCGTCGCCGTCGTCGGACCAGGTCGGACTGGTGCCACCGTCGGCGGAGATCTGGACGCGTCCGCCCGCGCGCGGGAAGGAGGTCACGTAGATCTCGTCGCGGCCGGAGAGCTCGCTCACGTAGGCCACCCAGCGCCCGTCGGGCGAGATGGCCGCCCCGAGTTCGTCCTCGGGACCGGTCAGGAGCGGTGCGATGGTCGCGCTGTCGCCGAGGTCGGGCCAGATCCAGAGGTCCATGCCCTTGTCGGGGACCTCCTGCCGGAAGACGAACGACCCGTCGGGGGCGACGGCGGCACTGCGCAGGTTGTCCTCCCAGTCCAGGAGAGCGGTCTCGGGTCCGCTGAGGTCGGCGGGCACGCGCATGAGATCGTAGTTGCGGTTGCGGGTCGTGCCGTACAGCAAGTGGCGACCGTCACCCGTCCACAGCGGGTAGAACCCGTTGGGACTGACGAGCGAGGCGGTCTCGCTCTCGAGGTCGATGCTCCAGACCTGGAAGCCGTCGGCCACGAGGACGAGACGGCGCCCGTCGGGGCTCAGGCGCGGGTCGCCGACCGAGTCGAAGCTCAGAGGACGCGACAGCAGGGGACGCCGGGAGCCGTCGCGGCTGACCACGTGGATCTCCGCGCGATCCGCGTCGTCGGCGGGCAGGTAGGCGATCGTCCCGTTGTCCGCGATGTCGAGGTGCAGGGTCTGGGAGCTGAGTTCGAACCACGTACGGTCCAGAACGGGAATCGGGGTACCCACGGGGGTCAGGCTGCCGGTGTCGAATCGACACGCCATGAGCTGGCGAGCCTGACCGAAGATCAGGACGTCGTTGCCGAGGAGCGCGGGGTTGGTCCCGAGCAGGCCGAGTTCACGCAACTCACGCGTGCGGATGTCCAGGAGCACGAGGCGTGACTCCTCGTTGGTGCCCTGTTCCGTGTTCAGGAGGAGCGCGTCGCGGCCTGGCACGGCCGACGGGTTGCGCAGCAGCGGGGGGCCGCCTTCGCCTCCGCCGTCGACCACCAGCTCGAACTCGCCACCCTCGGCCGGGATCCGGTAGAGGTCGCCGCCCCCGACGGTGTAGATGTAGCCGTCGTCGGACCACGTGGCCCCGGTGAACGCGCTCGATCCCTCGGCGACCAGCACGGGTGCTCCGCCGTTGAGGTTGATCTTGTACAGGCGGCTCACCTGCATGAAGCCGATCCACTGGCCGTCGGGCGAGAAGAAGGGGCCGGCCGCGGCGTTCGTGCCCCGCAGGGGCGACCATTCGAAGTCGTCGAGTCGACGGGTGTAGAGCGTGGTCCGGTCACCGTCGGTGCCGATCGACACGACGGTCTGGCCGTCCGGCGAGATCGCGATGCCGCGCCCGTCCCCCTGACGCAGATTGGCCGCGAAGTCGTTGCGCAGACGGAAGCGCAGGGTCTCGACACCCGCCTCGTCGACGTTCCGCGGTACGAACCACGCTCCGGCCGCGACCACGACCGCCAGCAGGGCCACGATCCACGGAAGTCTCGCACGGCTACGGGGCGCCTCGGCGATCACGGGCGCCTCGCGGCCCGGATCGCTCAACACGATCCGCGCTTCGCCGATGTCGCGCAGACGCTGCTTCGGGTCGCGGTCGAGGCAGCGGCGCAGCAGTGCACGCACACGGGGCGAAAGGTCCGACGGCAGCGCGTCCCAGGGGATCTCGCCCTTCATCACGTCGGCCATCGTCTCGCTTGCCGTCTCACCCGCGAAGACCGGTTTGCCCGTCAGCATCTCGAAGAGCACGGCCCCGAACGACCAGATGTCGGCGCGACGGTCGACCGGCTTGCCCTTCGCCTGCTCGGGCGACATGTAGGCGGCCGTGCCGAGGATCATGCCGGCCGTCGTCATCGCCGCGGTGATGGTGGGCGACGTCGACATGTCGTGATCGTCGAGCGGGTCGCCGGTGTAGGCGCGGGCCAGGCCGAAGTCGAGGATCTTCACCTCGCCTTCGGGCGTGACCTTCACGTTGCCGGGTTTGAGGTCGCGGTGCACCACGCCCTTCTCGTGCGCGAACTCAAGACCCTCGGTGATCTGCAGACCGATCCGGAGGGCCTCACCGACGGACGGGGCTCCGTGGGTTCCCAGGCGTTCGGCCAGATCCATCCCCTCGACGAGTTCCATCACCAGGAAGGTCCGTCCCTCGGCCTCCTCGATGCTGAAGAGCGACGCGATGCGACGATGGTGGAGCGACGCAAGGGTGCGGGCTTCGCGCGCGAACCGCGCGAGACGCTCGGGGTCGGAGGCGAGCTGCGGCGAGACGATCTTGATCGCCACCTCCCGCTGCAGCTTCGTGTCGCGGGCGCGGTAGACCTCGCCCATGCCGCCCTTGCCGAGCAGGGCGGTGATCTCGTAGTGGGCGAGCTTCGAACCGATCACTCGACGTCTCCGTTCGCCAGGGTGGCGCCCCAGATCTCCGACGCCTGCTCCCGGGTCCCCGTCAACAGCCATCGGCCGTCGGGTGCCACGTCGATGCCGAAGGCCAGGATGTCCTCGGCCACGACGCGGGCGCGGGGGTCGAAGAGGTCCGGCAGCGGTGCGTCGGCCAGGTCGACGGCGACGGTCGCGTCGTCGGGACGCTGGACGTAGACCGTCTCGCCGTCGGGGGAGAAGTCCATCGACTGCCACCCCCGCGCGTCGGAGGCGGTGACCAGTTCGGTCCATGCTTCGTCGGCGACGTCGTAGGTCCAGATCGAAGCCGAACGCTCGATCGTCTCGCCGATCCACCCCAGGAGGACGGGCCGGCGGGGATGCCAGTCGGTCGCGCTGAAGAAGTTCAGGCCGCTCGGATGTCGTGGCGCGCGGGGAGCGGTCATCATCCCCGTGGGGGGGTCGAAGAGGTC
>DATFKK010000017.1 GCA_035268685.1 Candidatus Krumholzibacteriia bacterium
CGCCCGACCGCCCAACGCCGGAATCGCGCCTACGAAAACCCTGTCAAGCCCCTCGCGAACAAAGCTGTGGATGCTTGTTGCGGAATCGCGGTCCGGCGTCAACGACGCCCGCCGGAAACGCCGTGCACGTTCCGCCGTTCCACCGTTCCACCGTTTCGAAGCGGAACATCCACAACCCTTTCGCCCCACTCCGACGCCCCGCCTACAGACAACCCCATACTTCCGACGCGGAACATCCCCGCGACTCGCGCCCCACTCGCCCCGCGACCACACCAGCCCTGCCGACGCGGAACATCCCCAAGGATCGTACGCCGTCCATCACCCGAGGAAGCCGTACCCTCCACCGCGACACACCCCAACGATCGCATCCCGACGGCTGACCGAGGGAAGCCACGCTCCCACCACTGAACATCCCCACCTTCCGGGCACCGCCCACATCCTCCAATCCCCAACGCCGAAGGCCCCACCCGAAACCGAGCGAGGCCTTCGAAGAAACCCGACGCATCCGGCAACTCCGAACCGTCGTCCGAATCGTCGTCTAGTCGTCGTCCGAACCGTCGTCCGAATCGTCGTCTAGTCGTCGTCCGAGTCGTCGTCGTCGTCATCGTCCCAGTCGTCGTCATCCGAATCATCGTCGTCATCGGAGTCCTCGTCGGAATCATCGTCCGAATCGTCGTCGCCGCGATCATCGTCGCCGCGACCGCCGTCGCCGCGATCGTCGTCGCCGTGCTCGAACTCCGTTCGACGGTCGACGTCGATCCGCACGCCGAGCACCTCGAACCAGACCAGGCGGCCGTTGCCGTCGACCTCGACGCGGGCGACGCGGCCCTCCACCTCGTGCCGGTCGTCGGGGTCGTCGCAGTCGACGTCGTCGACGCGCAATCCGGAACCGTCCGCGCCGACGTAGTCGCCGTCGACCTCGGCGAAGTCGCCCACGGTGAAGTCGAACACCGAATCGAACGCGCAGTCGTCGAGCCAGTCGTCGTCGCGGCTCATGGCGTCGTTCACCGACAGCACGACACCCATCACACCCAGGGTGCCGGCGGAGGCGTCGACGGAGGTCACGGGGCCTTCGAGGTCCCACTCGAAGTCCTCGTGATCCCACTCGACCTCGCGGGCGAGGAAGCGGCCGGTGTCCGTGTCGTACCATCCGTCGACCTCGACGTGATCGCCGACCTCGACGAGCGAACCCGAGCCACTGTCCGACGCCCGGAACCCGAAGTCGGCACCGAGATAGTCGACCACGCCACCGTCGGCATCGGTCGCCAGCAGCACCTGGATCGAACCGGCACCGGTCGACTGCAAGCCCGATCCGTCCATCTCGCGCACGGTGTACGCGCCGGCATCGAGTCCGTCGAAGCGGTAGGTTCCGTCGGCGGCGCTGGTCGTCAGCACGGGGCCGAATCCGTTGCCGCGCAGCTCGACGGTCACGCCGCCGATGCCGCGCTCGCCGCCGTCCAACGTGCCATCCGCATCGCGGTCGGCGAAGACGGTGCCCCCGATGCTGCCTCCGGATTCGGACATGGCGAAGTCCACGCGCGCGACGAAGGCCACGGACACGTCACCACCGGTCTCGAAGCGCAGGGTGCGCGATTCACTGGACTCGCCCACGGCCCACACGGCGTCGCCGTCGGCGAACGCCAGATCGAAGGACGCGCCCGCACCCGTCTCGCCGTTGTCCGCGCCGGCCACGGTCACGCCGGACGGATCGAGGCTCACGAGAGTGAGCGTGGCGGGAACGGGCACGGACGCGTCGCCGTCGTTGATCACGGTGAAGTCGGCGACCAGAGCGCCGCCGTCGCTGCGGACGTCGTCGCCGCGCAGGGTGAAGGCGGTGACCCCGGCCCCGCCCTGCGCGCGCAGGAAGACGGGACCGGAGCCGACATCGCCGCTGCCGATCGCGGTGCGGGCCACCGCGGTGTCGTTCGTGGTGCCGGTCGGCGAGTCGGAATCACATCCCGCCGCGGTCAGGGCGACCGCGAACGCGAGAGCCACAGAAGTCAACGAGGGTCGTCGGAACAACATGGTGCCAGTACCTCTGGTCGGAGTGACCCCGATGCGGTGCACCGGGACAGGGCGATGCTTCTGCACCAGAGGTGCGCGCGGCGCGAGACGATGATACACCCGGATGCACGAAGGCCCCGGTCCAGGTGGACCGAGGCCTCGCGCGCGGGCGCCTCACCGCGTCTACCGCACCAGGACCATGCGAATGGTCTCGGTCGTCGACCCGGCCCGGAGGCGGGCGTGATAGACCCCCGATGCGGCGAGACCTCCCCCGTCACCGCGACCGTCCCACACGACCCGGTGCTCGCCGGCCTCGATCCGGCCTTCGAGCAGGGTCCTCACGTGACGGCCGCGAGCGTCGAAGACGTCCAACTGCGCGTCGGCCACGGCAGGAATCGTGAACCGGACCGACGTCCGTGGATTGAAGGGATTCGGGGCCACCGTCAGGTCCAACGCACGTACCGGTGGCGCCGAGGTCGAGATGTTCGTCGGTGTCAGCAGGACGACGGCGTTGGTGTCCGTCGAG
Source organism: Candidatus Krumholzibacteriia bacterium (assembly GCA_035268685.1). Lineage (NCBI taxonomy): Bacteria > Candidatus Krumholzibacteriota > Candidatus Krumholzibacteriia > Candidatus Krumholzibacteriia bacterium. The sequence continues at coordinate 2,531 of DATFKK010000017.1, forward strand.
GGATCGAACGCGGTCGTGTACACACGGCGCTGGTCGTCGATGAAGCCCAGGTCGACCGACCAGTCCGAGAACGCGGGCTCGAGCAAGGACTCGTAGTCGTTCACGAGCGTGTCCTCGGATCGGAACAGAATGCCGCCCGACGCCGACACGTCGCCCTGATCGTTGTTGTCGTAGAAGCCCACGAAGCGCGACGGCAGTTGCGCGGGATTCAAACGGATGTAGGCGTCGGTGTCGTTGTGCAGGTAGGTGAGGTAGTTCTCGGTCACGACCGAGGCCAGGTTCGCCGCGACCACGGCTTCGTCCTGGTCGTTCACGGCGAAAGCGATCACGTCGGTGAAACCCACGGTGCCCACCGGATCGGGAAGGCCGAGTTCGGTGATCTCACCGGTGCCGAGATCCATGCGCAGCCCACCACCGACGATCACGTCGTTGTCGTTGATGTCGCGCACGGTGGCCTGGAAGCCCATGGACCCGAGATCGACCGGATCCACGGTGGTCGACAACAACGTCGTCGGCCCGCCCTGGAAGCCCTGGATGCGCGACCAGCCGACGATGGTGCCGGCGTTGTTGATCGCGACGGCCTGGCCGCCGTTCGTCGCACGATCGGAACCGGCGGCGAAGACGGTCGCCGGGACGGCCAGCACTTCGACCGTGTAGCCGCCGCCGGGCTGCGGCGTCCACACGGCTGGTTCTCCCAGGTCGAAGGGGAGCCCACCGTCGTGCACCATCCCGACGACCACGCCGGCGTCGTTGACGTCGAGCGCCGAGCCGGTCAGGTAGCCACTGGGAAGGGGCAGCGTGGTCACGCCGTCTTCGAGAGTGGCGAGGAAGGGCTGCAGGAAGCCGGCGACCACCTGATCGCCGACGAAGTGTCCGGCGTCACTCGCTCCGCGAAGGGTGGTCGTGGTCTCGTAGGTGAACACGACGTCCAGGCGGTAGCTCGGGACGACGGCGCGGGCGGAATGTGCCGAGAGGCACAGAAGGGCGAGAAGGAGAAGGGTTCGCGTTCGATTCATGGCGATCCGATCATGGTCTGGGCACGAGGCCACTCAGGGGACACGAGGCTCGGGTCGTCGGGGACGGGCGCGAATGGTCCCGCTCGGACGGGCGACCCGACGGTTTCGGCCGGGAAGAAAAGGGACGACGGAGGCCGGACCGGCGCTTCATTCGGCCAGCGTCATGCTTCGCGAGAGGACGTCGCCGCCGACGATCAATCGTGTGCGGTAGACGCCCGAGGCCACCGGCGCGCCCGCGTCGTCGCGGCCGTTCCACGTGACCTCGTGCCGGCCCGGCGTGCGCGGGCCGTCGACGAGCGTCCGGACGCGCCGGCCGCGCAGGTCGACGATCTCCAACCGCACCGATTCGCCGCGGTCGAGTTCGAAGCGGATCTGCGTGCTCGGGTTGAAGGGATTGGGGACGTTCGTGAGCAAGCGCGCGTCGGCCACGGCCGGCGGGGCGGACGTCGCGGCCGCCTCTTCGAAGGTGATGCTACTGTTGTAGATCCGGTCGCCGGAGGTGGAGAAGTTGCCGTTCGCGGCGTTGCCCGCGAACCACAGTGTGACCGCACCCGTGCCCTCGGCAGGTGCGACCCAGTCGAAACTCCACTCGTTCGAAGCGGTCTGGCCGAGGGCCGTTCCACTCGACGTGTGCTTGACGTACTCGCGGCCCGTGCCCGCGGTCGAGGTCTGGGTGTTGGTGTCGACCGACACGAGATCGCCGGTGGCAGCGTTCGCGGCGTCCAACGACGTCAGCTCGAATCCCCAGCGCGAAGCGTCGGGATCGGACAGGGCCACGCGCAGCCGATAGGTCTGCCCGGGCTCGTACCCCTCGGCGGGGCCGTCGAGCACGGTGAGCGTGCCGGACCCGGAGTTCAACGGGAAGGACGCGTGGCAGGCGGTGCAGGTCCCTTCACCGGGCGCACCGGTGCGACCGTCGGGTGGTCCGCCCGAGAAGGCGTGCACCATCGACGGCACCACCAGGCTCAGACCGAGAAGGGCGAAGAACGGGAATCGGAGATGTCCGGGTACCATGCCTCGTTCACTCCGTGGAGGGGGAGAGAGAACCGGAAGGATCGGGATCGAACGCGCCGTCGGGAGCACCGGCCAGGATCCAGGCCTCGATCAGGGCGATCGAGTCGGCGCCGAGGGGCGGACCGCCCGCCGGCATCAGAGGCCCGTACACTCCGGTGTCGGTGATCTTGTTGAACAGGACGGAAGCGGACGGATCGCCCGGGTCGATGCGCGGCGCCTGGTAGCTGGGCGACGTGACGCCCACCAGGTTCGAGTGACTCTCGCCAGCCCGAAGATCCAGGCCACCGTTGCCGTTGGCCCCGTGACACGCCGGGCCGCAGCTCGCGTCGAAGATCGGCTGGACGTCGTCGGCGAAGGTCGTCTCCGTGGGGTCGGGATCGGGGTCGCTGCCGCCCGGATCCACGGGATCGCCGTCATCGGAACAACCGGCCAGTCCCGCGAGGCCGGCCACGAACAGAAGGGGGAGCCATCGATCGGGTCGGAAGAAGGTCATCGGGTCACCTCGGAATCGCCGGGGATCGCCACCAGCTCGAGCTGGACGTCCTGTTCCTCGGCGAGCTTCATCATGAGGAACTTCGGGCGGGGAATGTCGTGCTCGGAGAGCACCACGGGAAAGCGGGTCTCGACGGTCATCGAGCCGTCGTCGCGATGCGCGATGGTCACGGCCAGGTTCCGCTCGCGCGTCACCCCGTGCAACGTGAAGGTGCCGGGCAGTTCGAGGATCGTGCTACCTCCGCTCGGAATCGCCGCGGGCCACGTCGCGCCGTCGCTCTCGCCCTCGAAGACGGCCACGGGGAATTCGTCGGTGTGCAGGTGGTTGTCGCGCATGTGACGGTTGCGCAGGCCGATCCCGGTGTCGAGCGAGGCCATGTCGACCTCGACGCGCCAACGCGCGCCCGACCGCAGGTCGGCCAGGTCGACCTCGATCCATCCCCGCACTTCATCGGTGGAACCGTCGAAGCTCTCGACGGTGGCCTCGGAGTGGAACCGGACCTCGTTCGGCTCACCGGGTTCGATCCGGTAGCGCGTGGCCGCGCCCGTTGCCGGACGGACCGCGACGAACGCGAGGCCGACACAACAGGCGAGATAGAGAAGGACACGGGGCATGGACATCACCGGACCGGGAAGGGGGATCAGAAGAGGAAGTGCAAGACCATGTCGCCCCGGACCCGGTCGTCCTCGTCGACGGCCGGGCCGGAGTCGGGGTCCTCGAAGCGTGCCAGGGCCTGGATGCCGACGAAGGGCGTGAACAGGGCGTCGAAGCCGACCCCCCAACGCTGCCGCGTTCCCGACTCGAGATCGCGGTCGGGGTCGTGGAAGTCGTGCTGGAGAAGAACCGTCCACCCCTGGTGCACGGTCCAGGCGAGCTGTTGCGAGACGATCCATTCGTCCCGGTCGTCGGCCGCACGCACCGCGTCGAGCTGACCGAGCCACGTGGCCGGCCCCAGGTTCACCGCGCCGAAGGCACCCACGGCGGTGCGATCTCCCGCGCGTTGCTGCCGCCGCAGCGCCGAGCCGCCGAGTGCCACGTCGACCGATCCGAAACTCTGCCGCTCGACCGCGCGCACCGCCCAGCTCTCGCCCACCTCACCACCGCCCGCTTGCAACGACGCGCTCAACTGCAGACTTCCCGGTGAGACCCCGAGCTCGAGCCCCGAGTCCTCCCAGGCCACCGGACTGGGTTCACCTTCGGTGGCCAACAGGTGACGGCGCGTGAAGATCTGGTGATCGGCGAAGCGCCACCCGTAGGCGGGAACGAAGCGGCCGGCCTTCAACCATCCCTGCCACGGCAGGACCCGCGCCAGACCCCACGCCTCGCTGCGACGACCGTTGCCGACGTCGACGGCCACCGAGGTGCGTTCGTCCATCTGCAGTACCACGTGCACGTCGGACTGCATGGTCAGGAACCGACTCGGGTCGGCATCGTCGTCCGATCCGGTCGTCAACAGGCGCAGGTCGGCACCCACCGTGAGATGATCACCGATCGAAGGGGAGATCGACTCCGCGGCCGATTCGGGATCGCTGCGCCAGACCAGCTCCGCCGGGACCAGGTACTGCGTGGCGTAGGCCGAGCGCAGCCCTCCTCCCGTGGGATCGTGGTGGCACAGGTTGCAGTCCTGCCCGTAGGCGGCTGCGTATCGAGGGAGGGCCCGGGCCTCGCCGGGGCCCACCAGCCCACCGGCGAGGAACGCCAGTCCGACCAGCAGTCTCCGGACGAGACCGCTGGTCGAGAGGCGTCGAGCGACGAGAGGCATGGTGTCTTCGCTCCCCGGGAAACGAGAAGGCGGACCGCTCGTGACGGCCCGCGGGAACTGGAACGGACCGTCGATCAGCGCGACGAGAAGTCGTCGGGCGCGACGGTGAACCACACGCCGTTCACGCCGTCACCGTTGCGCTGGCCCGGACCCGTGTCCCCGCCGAAGTAGTACAGCGGTCGACCGCGATAGGTGGATTGCATGGTTCCGTCGGACCGCTCGAACTCGCCGAGGTCGTCGGAGTCCAGCAACGACGGCAGGTCGTCGTCGGTCGCGTGGAAGACCGGCCAGTTCTGCAGACAGGTGGCCGAAGTGCAGGCCGACACCGGGTCGTTCGTCCCGTCGCCCGGGGTGTCCTGCGTGAACCAGTAGAGCGTGAGTCCCGCGTCGTCGGCCAGGTACAGCCCCGGCGAGTCGTCCCCGCTGTCCATGACCACGACGTCGTGGAAGTCGTCGTCGTCGGGCACCGCGTACCAGATGTCGTTCACGCCGTCGCCCCGGACGTCGCCCGGCGCCGCGTCGCTGGCGAACTCGTAGAGCGGCCAACCCCGGAACGTGGTCTGCATCGAGCCGTCGCTGCGCATGAACCGGCCGAAGTCCGAACCGTCGAACTCCGAGGTCGTGATCACGGGGTCGGCGTCGAAGACCGGCCAGACGTCGAGGCAGCCGTCCACACAGTTGCTCGTCGGATCGCCTCCGGAGCTACCGGGAACGTCGCGCGAGAAGTAGTACAGCGAGCGCCCCTGGGCATCGATCAACCGCCCGCCGAGAGCGTCGTCGTTGGCCTGCATCACCGTGTAGAAGGGCTCGGTGAGCACGTACCAGACATCGTTGAAGTCATCACCCTCGGTGTCGCCCGGGGCGTCGTCGTTCGCGAAGTAGTACAGGGGCCAGCCCTTGTACGTGGTCTGCTTCGCGCCATCCGCACGGACGATTTCGCCGAAGTCCGAAGCCGACAGGTCCGCGCCCGCCTCGATCTCGTCGGCATGGAAGATCGGCCACAGATCCGCGCACCCACCGACACAGTTGCTGACCGCCGCGCTCGCCCCGTCGGCCGGCAGGTCGCGCGCGAAGTAGTAGAGCGTGCGCCCGTCGCCGTCGGTGAGGATGCGGCCGAGCTCGGGGTCGTCGGACAGCTCGACGGCGGCCGTCGTGCCATCGGTCGGTCCGGTACCGCCCGGAGAGTCGTCGTCATCGTCGTCACACGCAGCGAGCGTGGTCAGACCTACGGTCAACATCATGACGAAAAGGGCCGGCCGCAGGAGGCGCAAGGATCGTCGGAATCGGGGAGAAGGACACGGCATGGTGGAACTCCTTCGGAAGAATCGTCGGGGATCGTCGCGAACGGCACGACCGGCCCGGGCCCATACAAGGTACCCGGCGACCGGCCGCGTGATACAGATGCATCAGACTCTTCTACGAACTCCCCGCCCGGCCGGGACCACCGCCGGCCTGATTCGTCTGCCGCGGCGCACAGGTGCTCGCCCGGAACGGCAGGTACACGGGACAGCGGCCGACCAGACCCGTGACCAGCGGGATCGCCCCGAGCGCGCCCCACCAGCTGCTGAACGCCACTCCCGCGGCGAGAGCCGCGATCCCGACGACGATCCGAAGTCCTCGATCGATTCCACCGACGTTGCAGTTCATGACGGTCTCCTTCTCCGGTGCTCCCGACTCGGCAGCCGGTCCGGTTCGAGGGGAGAACGGGTCCGCGACCCGACGCCCGCGACCCGACGTCCGCAACGATATGCACCACCCCACGGCTGGACCGTGACCACGGTCACCGAACCCGAGTTTCGGTCGGAATCGTCGGGAAGGGGCCGATCAGGGCTCGGCGCGCGTCCGTAGCCCGGCTGGGTCGGACACGGCGATGCGTCGGCGACCGAGCTCGATCAGCCCGTCGCGCTCCAGCGCCGAGAGCACGCGGCTGACCGGTTCACGCGTGCTGCCGAGCTCGTCGGCGACCTCCTGGTGGGAGAGCGCGAGAGGAGTTCCATGGCGCGCCCCTGCTCGCTCGAGCAGCCACGCGGCCACGCGTTGTTCCAGGCGGCGGAAAGTGACGCTCTCGACCAGCGCCATGACCTCGTGCAGGCGCGTCGACAACGAGGCGAACACCAGACCACGCAAGGCCGAAGAGCGCTGGACCAGGTCCTCGAAGCGGCCCACCGGCAACGCGACGGCCCGGGTGGGTTCCTCGGTCCGGCCTTCCGCCGGATAGACGGTCTGGCCGAGCGCGCAGGTCGTGGTGAAGACGCACAGCTCGCCCGGCTCCACCCGGTAGAGCAGGATCTCACGGGCACCGCCGTCCCCGGCGGTGACGCGAACGCTTCCGTCGGTCAGCCACAGGAAGTCCTGACACTGTGCCCCGGGGTCGAACACCGTGGATCCGGCCTCGAGACCAACGGCTCGGGCCGCCGCGACGAAGTCCGCGCGCTCGCCCGCATCCATGGCGCGCAGGGCCGGAAACCGGTGGATCAGATGCGCGAATTCGGCGTCGGAGATCATGGATGCCCGGCGGAGGGAGTGGACCGTGTGCTCCAGGCTAGACATGCAGGCACGAAACGGTCAAGCACCCCGGCTCGACCCGTCGACGACGCGCTCGCGATGGGCCCCGGAATGGCCTTCGACGACGCCGACGCCGGCCCTATCCGTGCGTCTGCGGCGGTTGATGGTGCGCGGTGCCGGTTCCGAACACCTTGTACACAGGACACCACCGGAACAAGCCCGTCACCAGCGGAATCAGTCCGATCGCGCCCCACCACGAGCCATACCAGAGACCGAGCGCGATGAGCACGATCCCGACGACGATCCGTAACCACTGATCGGTGCGACCAACGTTGGTGCGCATGGAAGTCCCTCCATTCGAGGTCGAGTGACCGTGTCGAGCGGACGCGGCACGCGGAGCCTTCGCCTGGCACGCCGCGCTCGACGCACACGATCGCAGTGACTTCCCCCGGCCGACCATCGGGTGAAGTCCCGAACCCCGTCCCGGGGAACGAGAGCGCCCCGCCCGGAAAGTCCGGACGGGGCGCAGATCCCATTGGATCCGAACGACGCGCTAGCGGTCGTCGTCGTCGTCATCGTCGTCGTCGTGGTCCTCGTCGTCGTCATCGTCGTCATCGTCGTCGTCGTCATCGTCGTCGTGCCGGTCGTCGTCGAAATCCGTCCGAGCGGTGACCTCGACACGCAGGCCGAAGACGGTGAAGGCGGTCAACTCGCCGTCGATGTCGCGCTCGACCTCTTCGACGGTGCCGTGGACCTTCTCCTTGTCGCCGTTCCAGCACATGACGCGGGTGGCGTCGTAGACCGTGTCGGTCGAGTCCGTCGCGGCCATGGCCACGCCGTCGCCCCACACGCGGGCGCGCTCGCCGACCTCGAAATCGAGCGCCGGGCGGTCCTGGCAGTCATCGGCCGGGCCGCCGCCGCTGGCCTCCAGATCGGTCACGTCGAAATGCACGCCCATCACGGTGAGCACCGACATCTCGGTGTCGACCATGGTGACCGGGCCACGGACCTCGGACGGATCGTCGTGCTCGTGGCGCTCGCGGTCGACCTCGTAGGCCACGATGCGGTAGGGATCCTCGTAGAAGCGACCGGTGACCTCGACGAAGTCGCCGACCTCGAGCATCCCGCCCATCGGCGGATCGACCTGCCGGAAGACACCGAAGTCGGCGCCGAGGTAGTCACCGACCTCACCCTCGGCGTTCTCGGTGAGCAGGACCTGGATCTCGGTCGCCGTCGTCGGCGCGCCGTGCGGACTCGAGTCGAAGCGAACGGTATAGGCGCCGGTGTCCAGACCGTCGAAGCGGTAGGTGCCATCGAGTTCGGTGCGCGTGGTGCGCGTCGCGATGTTCGCACCGCTCAGCTCGACCATCGCGGCGGGCACGCCGTCTTCCTCGGCGTCGTACACGCCGTCTTCGTCGCGGTCGTCGAACACGGTGCCGCCGATGCTGCCGCCGTCGGCCATCATCTCGACGTCGATCCGTGCGACGAAGGCGATCGACACGCCCTGGTCCACGCCGAAGTCCAGCGTGACGGGCATCGATTCCTCACCGACGTCCCACTGCATGTCCTCGCCCTCGAACGCGAGGTCGAAGGACGCGCCCGCGCCGGCCTCACCGTTGTCGGCGCCGGCCACGGTCACGGTGTCGGGGTCGATGCTGCTCAACGTGAGCACCGCGGGCAGGGCGACGGCCTCGTCGCCGTCGTTGATCGCGACCACGTCGACCGACAGCGTGCCGTCCTCGTAGCGCAGGTTCTCGCCACGCAGGAGGAAGGCCATGTTCGATCCGTCGTGCCCGCTGGCGCGCAGGAAGAAGGGACCGGAACCGACGTCGCCGCTGCCGATGGCGGTGCGGGCGGCCGTCTCGGCACCGGAGTTCCCGGTCGGATTGTCGGAGTCGCAGCCGGCCACCAGACCGACCGCGGCGAGCATCGCGAATACGGTGAATCTCTGGAGTCGTCGAAGCATGAGTCGGGACCTCGGGGTTCGGGCGAACGCGGACCGGCGCGAGCCTGGGGACCGACCGTTCGAGACAGCGCACAGTCTAACAGACTGCGCCGCGGACGAGCATGGAAGATCGGCGCGACCGGCACCGACGAACACCGGGGCCGGCCCCAGACCGGAGGTGGGGCGGGCGAGTGCGCTCCCCCACCGCGAACCCCCGGCGCGGGACCCTCTTCCCCGAGGCTTCGGCCGCAGACCCTCCACGCTGTTGCCTCCTGGCGACTCGCGCGCTCTCAGCGCCCCACTCCCCACGCGGTGGCGTCAGTGCGAACCCGAGGACTCGGAGTCCCGATGCAGAGGCGTCCACACCTCCGGAATCGCTTTCTGACCACGTCCCGTCCCGAACACGCGCTCGCCCACCCGCCGGTTGTGCCGCGCACAGAGCACCCGGAGGTTCTTCGCCTTGTGCGACCCACCCAACGCGAAGGGCCGGACGTGGTCGATCTGCAGATTGCGCGTGGCCGCACACCGCGTGCCGTCGCCGGCGACGTAGCTGCAGCGATGCCCGTCGCGCTCGAAGACCGCGGCACGCGTGGCGGCCGGCACGTGGCGCGAGCGAGGACGGGGTGACGAAGGGTCGTTCGGTGTGTCGGTCGGGGTCTCGCTTCCGGCCTCATCCGTGGTCTTGCTCTCTCGGCTGGACTTCGTCCGTCGCCTGGGCTTCTTCTTCGCCAGGTAGAACGAGACCAGCTCGTTGAAGGCGTCCTCGAGCGACATGCCCGTCGGCAGCTTCCGCGCCAGGATCGCCTTGGCCTGCTCGAAGGACTCGTAGTCCTCGGCGGTGAGGCTGAAGCTCAGCGA
>DATFKK010000018.1 GCA_035268685.1 Candidatus Krumholzibacteriia bacterium
CGGGCTGTTCCAGCCCATCGAGATCGACGGCAGGCAGTACTGGGACGGCGTGCTGTCGCAGAACACCCCGGTGACGGGAGCGCTGGCCCACGAGCCCGACCGGATGCTCGTCGTGGGTCCCGTGCCCGCCGATCCCCCGTCGCGGCCGCCACACAACTTCGGTGACGTCATCGCGCTCGCGATCGCGCACGTGCTGCGCGACGCGGTGGTCCAGGACGTCCGGACCGCCGCGCACACCGACGACCGGGTGGACGGCGATGGCGACGGGGGCGACGACCTCGTGGAGATGCTGACGGTCCTGCCCGACGCCCCGATCGTGGGGCTGGGCGATCTGCTCGATTTCGAGCCGCAGCTCGCGCGCGAACTCGCCGACTCCGGCCGGGAGCTGACCACCGCGGCGCTGGACGAACGCGGCTGGTCCGCCTGACCCGGGCGCGGAGACTGCGGTGTCGGAGAGCGCAGGTCTCGTGCGGCGGGTGGCACGGTGCCGCAGGCAGCGCGTCCTGACCCCAAGCTTCGCTAGATGTAATGCCCACGGAGGTTGTTGACAGTAGGTGAGGGCCTGCCTTGAAGTTCGGAGTGTCTAAAGCTTCGAACTGAAAGGAGGCCCTCGTGGCCCATCGTAACGCTCGTCTCACCGTGCACGGCCGTCGTCTGATCGTCACCCGGGTGCTTGAGGAGGGCTGGTCGCCCGCGACGGCTGCAGAGGCGGCTGGGGTGTCGCGCGCGACGGTCTACAAGTGGCTGGCGCGGTTCCGTGAGCACGGCGAAGCCGGCCTTGAGGACCGGACCAGCCGGCCGCAGCGCTGCCCCAACCGGATCGACGCCAAGCTCGAGGCACGGATCCTGCTGGCCCGGAAGCGACGCCGGTGGGGACCGCATCTGCTGGAGTTCTACCTCGGGGTGCCACGCTCCACGGCCTACAAGGTCCTGGTCCGTCACGGCTGCTCGAGGCTGGCCGATTTCGACCGGCCCACCGGCAAACCGATCCGTTACGTCAAAGACCGGCCGGGCGAGCTGCTGCACGTCGATGTGAAGAAGCTCGGCCGGATCCCTGATGGTGGCGGCTGGCGTGCCCACGGCCGTGACGGGACGCTGGACCGCTCACACAAGGGCAGGCTCGGCTACGACAAGCTCCACATCGCCGTCGACGACCACTCCCGGCTCGCGTTCGTACAGGTCCATGCCGACGAGACCGGCGAGACCTGCGCGGCCTTCCTGACCGACGCCGTCGCCTGGTTCGCCGCCCAAGGCGTGGTCATCGAACGGGTGATGACCGACAATGCGAAGAACTACACGGTCTCCCGGGACTTCCAACGGGTACTGCGCAAGAACCGGATCAAGCACAAGCGGATCCGGGCGTATCGGCCCCAGACCAACGGGAAGGTCGAGAGGTTCAACCGCACCCTGGTCGACGAGTTCGCCTACGCCCGCACCTTCAACTCCAACCAGCACCGGCTTGATGCGCTACCCCGCTGGATCCGGTACTACAACACCCGACGGCGACACACCGGACTCAACGGCCACACCCCCCACGAAACCGTCAACAACGTCTGTGGGAAGAACAGCTAGACGCTCGATGGCCCGGCTTCCGAATCGTCCTCGCGCACCCGACGACGCAGTTCGTCCATCAGCCTCCGGGCGACACCGGGTGCCTTCTCACGCAGCTGCTCGAACCCTGCCGGTTCGATCACCACCGCTTCGACCGGCGCATCCGCGGAGGCGGTGACGGTCGCCGTCCGTCGTCCGGTCTCGTACTTCGAGCGGCGGTCCTTCGGTGGTAGCCACCAGTCCAGGATCGCCGACTCACCCAGCACGGTGCCGGAGCCAAGGGTCGCCAGCGTCGCGCTCTCGTCCGAGACGACGACGGAACCATCGACGATCAGGAACATCTCCGCACTCGGCGAGTCCTGCTCGACGAGCACGCTCGACGCGTCGTAGGTGCGCAGTGACGATAACTCGGCCAGGGTCTGGAGTTCCTGCTGCGAGCATCCCTCCAACACCGCGATCCCCTGCAGTGGCTGGGTTGGCGTCTTCTGTCGCTTGAACACGATGCTCC
>DATFKK010000019.1 GCA_035268685.1 Candidatus Krumholzibacteriia bacterium
GACTTCAATGCTCTGCCCGAGCGTTTCACCGCACCCCCCGTTGGTGATGCCGATCGCGTCGAGACCGCAAGTGCCTTCGTCTGGCGCAACGGAACGATCGTGAGTCGCCCGACCGTCGAGTTCGAAGAAGGGCCCGAGGACATCGGGGTCGACCGAGCGGCAATCGATTGGGGAGTGGTGGAAGAAGGGGATGTCATCGGGTACTCGACGATCATCTCCCAGCAAGAACCCTACATGGCCGTGGTCGAGCGAGCGGCCGACCTCTTTCCGACCGTGTACATGGCGATCAGTGTGGACGGCGCCGACCAGTACGCCTACGAGCCGCACTGGCACGGCATCGAGGCCGACGAGCTGCAGATCAAGGAAGAGGACAGCCGCGACGGACGCCCCATGACCGTGAAGATCAACGCGCGGGCGCGTGTGGCCTACGAGGATCCGCCCCGTCGTCGGCCGTTCCCCAGGGACTACCCTCACGTGGCCTTGGTGCTCGAGGAGCTGTACGTCGATCCCGACGACTCCGGTTTCGTGCAGGCGGGTTGGTTGGACATGACCGGCTGGAACAACTTCGCCGCCCAGTCCGCCGCCGCTGTCGCCGCCGTGGCCGAGGACACCGACGGACTCGACATCACCCTGTCGGCCATCACGACCGGCAAGAAGACCGAGCACGAGAAGGCCGCGGCGATCACCGCGTGGGTGCGTGACGACATCGAACTGCTCGAGGGTCCCATGATCTCCGAAAGCAGTGTTCGCGACGAGCTGCGCGACGTGGTACGGGAGCGGCAGGGTACCGAGGTCGAGAAGATCATGCTGGCTGCCGTCATGATGGAGCAGGCCGACGTACCGGTGACCATCGCCCGGTTCCGCGATCCCGCTCTCGGCCCGCTCGACGAGGACTGGGAGCACTTCATACAGATCACCGACTCCGTGCTCCGGGTCGACGCCGACGGAGAGGTCCGCTACTACGCTCCACAGTGCGCCGGCTGCGAGCCGGGGACGATTCCGGCGGCGTGGACCGGCGTGCAGGCCCTGGTCTACGACTACGGCCTGGCGAAGAAGGCCGAGGCCTTCCAGAAGAAGATCCAGGGGGAAGCCGCGGCGGATGGTGCGATCAACCTGGCCGCGCTGCGCGAGCGGGTGGCCGGCGAGGACTGGGCGCGGTTCGAGACATTGCAGAACTGATGCCCGACTTCCGCCCCCTCGACGAGGGCGAACCGGAGAGGTCCTGCTGCCGTTCGTCGTCGTGGAGGGCGGGCCGTGTCGTGGCCCGGTCACTCCATCTCGAACCGCACCGTCTGCATCGCGTTCGCCGGCACGTCGATCGCGGCAACGCTCAGGTCGACCTCCAGATCGACGCGTAGCGGATCCTTCGTGGTGTTCAGCAGTTGCACCGTGACCGTTCCGTCGTCGGCGCGGGTCGCACAGGCGTGCAGGTCGTCGCTGCCGAGGCCGCCGAGGGTGCGTTCGGTCGTCAAGACGCGGTCGCCCGGGCGGATCGTTCGGCTGAACTGCGACAGCACGTGGAAGATCGGCGTGAAATGGATCTTCTGCGTCTCGGTGTCGATCATGATCGGCGCGCCGCAGAAGTTGCCCACGTGGTTCGGTCCGCCATGGCGGTCGAGCACCACGTTCCAGTCGATCCATCCACTCAGGCCGTGGTCGAGGCCCACGATCACGTCGCGTGCGTAGCGGTGGACGGGTACGTACATGGGGTGGTCGGCCGCACTCTCGCCGGCCCAGGTGGCGGTGTAGGCCCAGTCGGTGGCGTTGCGGTTCCACCACCAGGTGTCGTTGTCGAACCAGCCCTCTTCCTCGAAACCGTCCGGATCCTCGATCCCCGGCCCGGCCTCCTGTCCGAGATCGTCGATGCAGCCCTCGGTGTGCAACAGCGTGTAGCGTAGATACTCGGCACGGACTCGCGCGATCGTGTCCTCGTACACGTCGACCGTGCTCGAGTACCAGTGCACCGCGACGCCGTCGACGTATTCGCGCGAGCGGGGGTCGGTCAAGATCACCTGGGCCCATTTCTCGAGACCGTCACGGTTCTGGTCGTACACGAAGAGCTTCGTGTCGCCGAAGCCGCGGATCTGCAGCACGGGGCCGAGGTGGACGTTGACGAACGTGTTCTGTTCCTGCGGCGTGAAGTGCATCGACTCCCAGAATCCACCGTTGCCATGGGGTTCGTTGACGGGTGTGATTCCCCAGATCGGGACACCGGCCGCGCGGTAGGCGTCGAGATAGCGGACGAGGTAGTCGGCGTAGGTGCCGTAGTGCTGCGGCAGCAGTGAGCCACCGGTTCCCTGCCAGTCGTTCTCCTCGCTGCTGGGAATGAACCATTCCCCGGTGTTCTTCATCCACGGTGGGGCCGTCCACGCGGATGCCACGATCCGGAGCGCGTCGCCCTGCGCGTTCTTGATGGCCAGCGCCTCTCGGATCATCGGCAACAGGTCGTAGTCGGGATCGACCACGCCGGCGTGGCGATCGGGATCGAAGCCGGCCCGGTCGGGCGCGATGGAGAACGACGACAGGTCGTCGTCGCCGGGTTCGGGAGCATAGGAGTACTTGCCCTCGACCGTGAAGTCACACGAGCCGATGTGCGTCCGCGTCATCGAGAAGTTCGCCCCCTCGTGGCCCCAGATCCGGGCCATGACTTCGCGGCGCCGCTGCGGATCGAGGTGGGCGAGGACGAAGGCCGACGACTCGGTGATCGACGAGCCGATGCCCTCGACCGCGTGCCGCGCGCGTCGTGGGTACACGCGGATCGACGGTCCTTTCGCGTCGCGCTCGACGAAATCGACGTTCTCGAGCGGGGCGAGAGCGCGTCCGTCTTCGGCGGTGACCAGGATCTCGGTGGTCGTCGTCACGGTGGCGTGGGTGGTCGTGGCGATGGCCGCGACCAGGGCGAGGGTCAGGACGGCGAGGCGTTTCACGGGTGAGCATCCTCCGGGAGGCGGAACGAGGCCGCAGGATAGCACTCGGGGCTGAGCGGCCAAGCCCGGAACGGAGCCGCCGGCGATCCGCCCCCCCTCACGCTGCCAGGATCGACCGGGGCGAAGGCGGAAACAGCCGTCCGGTGCTCGTCCCCGGTGGTCACCGGCCCCCTGCCGGGCCGGGTTCGCCCCTGGAAAACCGTCTCGCCCTTCCCTACAATCCCGGGGCTGCCGACCTCCTGGAGCGATCCGGATCGCCGTCGAACGCGGTGCTCCGTCCTTCCAGGGGGTCTTCGTCGTCCTGTTCCACGAATCCATCCCCGTCGGAAAGGCCCGTCATGCGCTTCGCACGACCGACCTGGACCTTCGTCGCCGCTCTGGCGCTCGCCGCTCTACCGGCGACCCCGGCGACGTCCAGCGAGGTGGAGACCCATACCGGGTTCTTCCCCTACCCCGTCCACCGCGAGATCCTGCCGAACGGCCTGCACGTCCTGGCCATCGAGATGCCCGAATTCGCCGACGTGCTCAGCTACAACGCCATGGTGCTGGCCGGTGCGCGCAACGAGACCATCGAGGGCCAGTCGGGTCTCGCGCACCTCTTCGAGCACATCATGTTCCGCCACATGTACGGCGACGAGGTCGGTGGCTACGACAAGGCCATCGGGGACATGGGCGCCTTCAACAACGCCTGGACCTGGTTCGACGTGACCTTCTACCACCCCGTCACCTTCAAGTCGAACTTCGAGATGCTGCACGATCTCGAGCAGGGACGCTTCAAGGACCTGCAGTTCACCGAGAAGATCTTCGAGACCGAGGCGGGCGCGGTGCTCGGCGAGTACCGCAACAACGCCGCCGACCCGTCGCTGCGGGTGTCCGAGGTGCAGTTGGCCGCCATGTACGGTGAGTACGGCTACGGCCACACGGCCATGGGCTACCTCGAGGACGTCAAGGACATGCCCAACGAGTACGAGGCGGCCGTGACGTTCTACGAGGAGTTCTACCGGCCGAACAACACGTTGCTGGTGATGAGCGGTGACGTCACGCGCGACGAGGTCTTCGACGCCGCGCGCGAGGGTTACGGTGACTGGGAGAGGGGCGAGATTCCCTCGGCCGGCGAGGCCCCGCCCGTGAACGGCCCCAAGCGCGAGCGCGTGGACTGGCCGGCCGAGATCCCGCCGCGTGTGCAACTCACCTATCGGATGCCGCCGCACCGCACGGGCAGCGTGGAGACCGCCGTGGGTCAGGTCCTGCCCGAGCTGCTGGTGAGCGAGACGGCACCGTTGTACCAGACACTGCGCTCGGAGAAGCAGATCGCCTCGTCCCTGTCGTTGGGCAAGGCCCAGTACGAGTCCTTCGGGCCCGGCCCCTTCGTCCTGCAGTCGGTGCTGTTCCTGTCGGATCACCAGGAACGTGGGCAGGAAGTGATCGAGGAAGCGCTGACCGACATGGAGTCGGCGGTGGAGGACCTGAAGTGGTTCTCGCAGCGGGACGACGCCGAGGAGGTGCTGGAACGGCTGAAGAGCAAGTACCAGTACGACCTGCTGTCGCGGATCAGCAGTCCGGCCGACGCCGCGTCGACCTTCGCCTGGTACTACCGCTTCGAACGCGATCTGGCCGTGTTCGACGAGCTGGTGGCCAGCGTGAAGGCGCTGACCCCCGAGGACGTCGACCGCTTCGCGCAGCAGTAC
This sequence comes from Candidatus Krumholzibacteriia bacterium, assembly GCA_035268685.1. Classification (NCBI taxonomy): domain Bacteria; phylum Candidatus Krumholzibacteriota; class Candidatus Krumholzibacteriia; species Candidatus Krumholzibacteriia bacterium. The sequence goes on from DATFKK010000019.1 coordinate 4,616, forward strand.
TTCGTCGACGGCAATCAGGTCGTCGTGACCCTCGTCGGTGGCGCCGAGGGCGCGCGCTAGGAAGGAGACCACGATGACCGTTCCAGAGTTCCGGCACGTCGTTGCCCTGTTCCTGCTGATCCTCGCGCCGGCTGCGTTCGGGCAGACCGCCGACGGACCGCAGGTCGTCACGCTCGACTCGAGTTCCCCGCTGATCGAAGTGCGGATCATGGTGAAGGCCGGATCGATGCACGACCCCGTGGGCAAGGAAGGTCTGGCCTCGATCACCGCCGATGCGCTGCTCGAGGGCGGCTTCGGGCCCTCCGACGCCATCGTCACCAAGGAAGAGTTGGCCCGCCGCACGAGTGCTTGGGGTGGGGCCGCGAACCCCTCGGTGAGCGCCGGCAAGGAGACCACGACTTTCTCCATGGTGATCCCCCGCGACGTGCTCGATCGCTACGTCACCGAGGTCCTGCGGCCGCTCTTCGCGTCGCCGCGCTTCGATGCCGACGAGATCGCGCGTCTGAAGAACGAGGCCTCTACCTACCTGACCAGTGCTCTCCGCTACACCCAGACCGAGATGGTGGGCCTCGAGGCGCTGGACAACTACGTGTTCGGGGGCACGCCGCGTGGCCATGCCGTGTCGGGAACGGTACAGGGGGTCACCGCCATCGAGGCGGCCGATGTCCGGGGCTTCTTCAACGCGCACTACCGACCCGCGAACATGATCGTGGGCATGTCGACCACCGACGAGACGGTGATCGACACCGTGGTCGGCGCCCTCGCCGGCAGCGGCAACGCCCGCGGCGCCCTGAACGAGCCGGAGACGCCACAGCCGCTCCCGGCGCCCGCGATCGAGGGCCGCGAGGCGGTCGTGGTGAAGGTGGCCGACTCCGGCGCCACCGGCGTGCACTTCGCCCATCCGCTGCCCGTCGACCGCCGCGACGAGGACTTCTGGCCGCTGTGGGTGGCCAACGTGCACCTCGGCACGCACCGCGACTCGCACGGCGTCCTGTACAAGCAGATCCGCGAGGAGCGCGGCTACAACTACGGCGACTACTCCTACGTGGAGCACTTCCCGTACCGGCCGTACGCGCTGTTCCCGCCGTTCAACTTCCCGCGCACGGAGAACTACTTCAGCGTGTGGATCCGCCCGGTCTCGAGCGATCACGCCCATCACCTGCTGAAGGCCGCGGTCTACGAGTACGAGCGGATGATCGCGGAGGGCCTGACCGAGGAGCAGGTCGAGGCCTCGAAGAACAAGGCCCGCGTGCTGTACCTGAACTACGCCGAGACCGCCTCGCGACTGCTCGCGGCGAAGGTCGACGACGCCTACTTCGGGATGGAGCCGGGCTACCTCGAGGGCTACCTCGACCGCATCGACGCCATCACCACCGAACAGGTGAACGCGGCCATCCGCCGTTACATGTCGACCGACGACCTCAAGATCCTGCTGGTGGCCGAGGGAAGCCGGGCCGGGGATCTCGCGCAGAGCATCCGTGAGGACGGCGTGGTCTACGGCAAGCAGCCGGCCGACTACCGGCTCGAGTCCACCGAGCTCGACGACGGCACCACCCTGTGGGAAGTGCCCGAGAACCGCCTCGAGACCCTGCGTCTCGACGCGGTGTGGGCGCACCATCGCCTCGACGTCGATCCCGACCGCGTGCGGGTCGTGCCCGTGCGGGCGCTGTTCGAGTCGCGGGACTTCATCGACGAGGAGGCCGCGCAGCCCGACGCGCGGTGATCCCGCTCGGGGGCGGGCCGGTGCACGGCCGGTCCGCCCTCATCTCCCCGTTACGCCGGTGGGCCGCACCCACAGGACCGCTCCCTGCTCGGTCCGGGCGCGCACCTCGAAGCCCGCGCGCTCCAGTCGCTCCTCCACGTCGCCTTCGAAGCGCGGTTCGACGCCCGAGAGGAAGGCGGTGACCCGCGGCGTGATCTCGAGCAGGTCGCTGCCGCCGGCGTCGTGGCGTTCCTGTACGGGATCCATCAGGTCGCGCACGCGCACGAGGAAGGGTCCGCTGGTGCTGCGCGGATCGACGGGGAGCCCGGCCTCGAGGACGTGGAGCGGTGACAGAGTGGTCACCGGTCCGCCCGGGTCGACGTCGGACAGGGGCGCGACCGTGTGTTCGAAACGCGACGTCCGCCAGGTCTCCGGATCGAACAGACGACCCACGACGGCCGCCTCGTACCGCAGGGGACCGACCGCGGCGAGGAGCGCGGCGACCAGCAGCAGGGAGTCGAACAGGCGGTGTTCGATCCGCGCGGTGAACACGACGGTGGCCACCGCCAGTCCGACCAGGAAGATCGCCGCGTGCTGCGGCCACCACGGCGACGGAGCCACCGTCGCCAGTCCCACGCCCAGGCAGAGCACGCCGAAGGCCAGTGCCCGCGGCCACCCACCGATCCCGGCACGCAGCCGGAGCCCGAGGGCGACCAGCGCGACCGCCATCGCCGCCGGCAGCGCGGGGTCGGTCGTCTCGGCGCGCAACCACCGCAGGAAGGCCCCGCGGCCGGTGTCGAAGGGTTCGACGCCCGTCGCCCACGCGCGGTTCAGCGCGTGGTAGCCCAGGTTCTGGAACAGGAATTCCTGCGGTGCCTGGACCCACGCCACGACCACGGGCACGAGGGCGACGGCGAATCCGAGCACGGCCGGCCCGAGCAGCGACCGATGCCGTGACCGCGGATCGATCATCGCCGCGGCCAGCGCACCGATGGCCACGATCGCCCAGGTCAGCCGCGTGCCCACCGCCAGGCCCACCAGCAGGCCCACGACCGCTGCGCGCCACGGGGGCCGTCGCGGCCCACACGTGGTCGCCACCACCAGCGCCGCGAGCGCGAAGGACACCGGCAGCAGATGATTGCTCGCGTGCGCGGCCACGAACGCGAAGGCCGGCTGCAAGGCGAGCAACACCGCCAGTGCGAGTCCGCGTCCCGCCCCCGCCCCGAAGCGCATCGACAGCACGACGAGCAGGCCCAGGCAGACCGTCGCCACACTCGCCGTGAACACACGACCGGTCCGCAGCACCGAGCGCGAGGTGGCGTCGTCGAGCAACGGCGACAGGATCCACGCCGCGTAGGGCATCTGGAGGAAGGGGAGGTCTTCGTACAGCGCGTGGTCGTCGGCGAGGGCGCCGGCCGTGAGGTACATCGACTCGTCGCGGTCGAGCTCGGCGTCGAGCGCGCGCGCGAACACGAGGGCGACCAGGGCCGCGGCCACCACGACCAGGAGTCCGCGACCGGCGATCGAAACTGCGTGCGGAGTCGTGGAACCGGAGGGCACGGTCGGGTCCTCTTCGCCGGGCACGCCGTGCGTGCTCCGTGGGCGTCGGGAAGATCCGTGCCAGCGAACCCGGCAACGGGGCCGCCGTCAAGTCGCGGTGCGCGTCAGTCGAAGAACAACCGCACGCCCTCGAGTCCTCCGTAGGTGAAGCGGATGTCCAACCGGGCCGCGCGGCCGCTGCTCGCATCGAGCTCGAGCGTCTCGGCCCCGCTCAGCAGCGAACCCTGCACGTCGATCAACTGGTCCTGTGCGTCGTACAGGAAGGCCACCGTGCGCGATCCGAGTCCGCCGTCGCAGCCGTCGTCGCAGAAGTCCACGACATCGATCTCCACGCAGCCGAGCGTGCGGGCGTCGCCGCTCAGGTCGATCGACACCCGGCTGCAGTTCTCGAAGAACAGGAAGGTGTCGGCGCCGCGGGCGGTGCCGTCGATCGAACCGTTGCACGGCGACTGCGATGTGTCGCAGTCGAAGAAGTCGCCGGCCTGTGCCGGGAGCACTTCACGTACGCTCACCGGGAAGCCCCGTACGGTGCGGCTCGCGTTGCAGTCGAGCGTGGAGGTGGCTCCGCTGCTCGCCCGGAAGTCGAGGAACACGTCGGCCGTGCCGCTGCAGTCGCCGCTGCCCCCGGTGCCCGGGTCGGACACGCCCGGATGGGTGAAGATCCCCTCGGCACCGACGAAGGCCAGCGTGGTGTCGTCGTGGGCCCACACGTCGTAGAGGTTCGCGTTGGTCTGCACGATCTGTGGCGCGAAGAAGGCCGTCTCCTCGAGCAGCGTTCCCCGCGTGCCCACGGCGAAGGTGCGGTTCGCGCTGCCCCACACGCCGTTCAGCAGGCCCGAAAGCGATGCGCCCGGCTGCTCGACCGTCCACGCCGTACCGTCGAAGTGCAGCACGATCGGCTCGCGCGGCTGACCGGGGACGGTCTCCCACCCCACGGCATGGACGTCGTCGGCTGCTCGGGCCCATAGCCCGCGGACCGTGAAGCGCGCCGTGAGTTCGTTGCCGAGGTCGACGACCGACCACGCGCCGTCGCTGCGCTCGAGCAGGACGTCGTCGCCTCCGGCGAAGGCCTCGCCCGGGCCGGTGACCACGACGGCGTGCAGGGGACGGGGGACGGGGAAACCGGGAACCGTCGGCACACCGGTCGCGGCGGTCCACGCGCTGCCATCGTTCTCGACGATGGTCTGGCCGTAGCCCGCGGCGATCCGCCAGGCCCCGTTGCCGTGGATCGCGAGCAGGGCCTCCGGATTCGTGGCGACCTCCGTCCACGTCGTGCCGTCGGGGCTGCGCAGGATCCGCCCCGTGCCGTCGTAGGCCAGGGCGAAGTGTTCGTCGGGTGCCGCGCCCCAGCCGTCGAAGAAGCGGCCGCCGGCCACGGTGTGGGCGGTGGCGACGTCGTTGCCGTTCCAGTGCACGATGCGTCCGTCGCCGTCGGACTCGCGGCCGTAGGCGTACACGTCGTCGGGGCCGAAGCCGAAGGTGCCGTAGAAGGTGTTCACGCCGTCGACGCGCGCGGCCGCGTAGGTCGAGAAGTGTTGCAACGGAACGGTCAGCGTGCCGTTGCTCGCACTGCCGGCGGCTTCCACCAGGGCGCCCTCGACCACCGTCCAGCCGCCGTCGTCCCACCTGAGCAGGGCCAGCTCGTGGGGCAACGTGGCGTCGGCCAGATCGCCGGCCAGGAAGTCGAAGCGGAACTCGACCGGCTCGGCGAACTGCGCACCGCTCGGACCGAACTCGTAGGCGCGGCCGATCACGTCGGCCGGAGCCCGGGAGGCCTCGCGGATGGTCACGGTGGTGGCGTCGGACAGTGAGCCCGGCGGGAACTCGAGGGTGATCCCGTCGTCGGGAACGCGCAGGGTCCCCCCGCTGGCGTCGACGACCTCTTCGGCCAGCGGTGGTGCGAGGGGTGCGTTCTCGTCGTCGCCCGAGCATCCGGCGACCACCAGCAGGGTGGCGAGGATCAGGATGCGGTTCACCGGTCACCTCCGGGGGCCCAGATCCAGGTGTCGTTCCGCACGGAGCCGAGGCCGTCGGTTCCGCCGAAGATCATGCACACGATGTCGCTGCCGCGACGGAAGCTCACGCTGGCGTGGCGGCCGCGGGCGGAAGGACGCACGTCGTCGAAGCCCGTGACCACACGACTGCCGGTGAGATCGCCGCCGACGTTGCCGAACATCCAGGTGTCGTCGGTGAACTCCTGCCGCGGTCCCTGGCCGGCCAGGCCACCGAACAGCAGCAGGCGATTCGTCCGGTCCGCCCGGCTCGACACCCGCTCGAACGAGGCGTGGGCGACCGGTCCCGGTCCCCCGAATCCGAACGTCCCCTCGTTCCAGGAGTTTTGCGTTCCACCCACGTACCGGTAGTGGCCGTAGAGGTCACTCGTCGAACCGTCGGCGTACAGACCGCCGTACACGTAGGCGTGACCTCCCGTTCCGGCGGCGGCCGCGAAGCCGCGGAAACGCGCGGCGGGGATGTCGACGGGGTCGGTCAGGTCGGTCCACTCGTTGGTGGCCGCGTCATAGATCCACCATTCGGCGTAGGTCCCGTTCGTCGGGCCGAATCCTCCGTACAGGAGGAAGTGGTCGGAGTCGAGCGCGACGAAGCTCGCACCGTAGCGCGCGCCGGGCATGCGGCCGTTCGAGGCGGTGGTGCTCGGCGACAACGGGATCCAGTCGGACACCGCCGAGTCGAAGAGGTACAGGTCGTCGTGGACGTTCGGCGGGGTCGCGTCGTCGCGGCCGCCGAACAGGAACAGGCGCTGGGTCGACGGCGCCGACGCGGCGATGCCGTCGGGGCACTGGGAACATGCTGTGGGCCTCTCGCTGCTGGAAGGAATCGATCGAGGTGGGCACCGACGAACGGCCGGACCGCGCGGCGAAGGCGTAACCCCTCGAGCTCCGTGGACGTCCTGTCGGCACCCCCACTCGAGGTGATCGCCGATGGTCCGCCCGCTCGTCCGCCACGTCGTCGTCGACGCCGCCCGGTCGCTCGCCCAGCACCGTCTGCGGACCTCCCTGGCCACGCTGGGCATCGTGATCGGGGTGGCCGCCCTGAGCGCCGTGCTGGCCGTGGGCGACGGCATCGAGGCCTACGTCCGGGCCCAGATCGACGCCTCGACCTCGCTGGCCATGGTGGTGCTCGAACCGCGGACGCACACCACGGTCGACGGCCGTCGCGTGCCCCTGCGCGAGGCGCGTCGCTTCGTCCTGTCGCCGGCCGACGTGCGGTCCCTCGCCGACGACGTCGACAACCTGCGCGGCGCGGCGTCGTTCCATCGGACGCACGGCGAGATCGAGAATCACAACGGCGGGACCGATCCGGTCGCGCTGCTCGGGGTGACGCCGGGGGCGATCGGCCTGGGTCCGTCCGGATTGCGCACCGGGCGCGACTTCACGGTCGCCGACCTCGAGAACGAACGCGACGTGGCCCTGGTGACCCCGGCCGTGTTCCCGGACACCCCCGCCGACTCCGTTCCCGGCCGCGAATTGGTCATCGAGGGACGGACCCTGACCGTGATCGGTGTGGTCGAGACCGGCAGCGACACGCCGGCGGTCATCGTCCCGCTACCGCTGTCGGCGCAGCTCGACATCGACCCCTCCGAGCGGGTGCTCGCACAGACGGTGCTCGAGATCGACCGCATGGAGCGCTCCGAGTCGACCCTGGCCGCGATCGAGGCGTGGCTCGACGACGCCCATCCCGAGTGGCGCGAGGGCGCCACCCTGGACGCCAACCTGGGCCGTCTGCGGCAGGCCCAGCAGGGGATCCTGCTGTTCAAGGCGTTCATGGGGGCGATCACCGGCATCGCCCTTCTCGTGGGCGGCATCGGGATCATGAACGTGTTGCTGGTGTCGGTGGTCGAGCGAACGCGCGAGATCGGCGTGCGGCGGGCGGTGGGGGCGCGGGGTTCGGACATCCGCCTGCAACTACTGACCGAGTCGGTGTTGCTGTGTGCGGGTGGGAGTCTTCTCGGGGTCGTGTTCGGAGTGGCCGGGGCCTACCTGGCCACGTACGTCATGCGTGCGATCAGCGCCGCCGACGTCTACGCCGCCGTCACGCTTCCCTCTCTGGCCTTCGCGGTGGCCACGGCCACGGTCGTCGGACTGGTCTTCGGCGTGGTCCCTGCCGGCCGTGCGGCTCGTCTGTCGCCGGTCGAGGCCATGCGCACCGAGTGAACCCCGGGGTCAGGGCGAGTCCGCAGTCGACCGCAGGACGATCGGTGAGTCCTCGAACGCGAGGATCGAGGCGACGATCGCGTCGAGATCGTGGAGATCGTCGCCTTCGACCGTTCCCGCTCGCAGCACGAGTTGCCGTTCGAGGACCACCGCCGCCTTTCCGCCGACCATCCAGGCGCGGTAGTGCACCGCATCGTGGTCGAAGCTCACGGGGTCGACCGGAGCCACGCCCTTCCAGTTCGCGGGCAGCGGCAAGGACACCGACCACCGGTACTCGCGGGTCCGGTCGAAGGTCACGGGAAGACGTCGGGGCGACGTCCATTCGTGCAGCGGGCCGTGTCCGTAGACGGACGAGGGATCGATCTCCCAGGGTGCGCCCCCCGTCGGGTGTCGGGCATCGAGAGCCAGCGTCGTGGCGAGTGGTGTCGTGCTGTCGGCGGCCGAAGGGAAGCGACGTGCCCAGTAGGCGTGCGGGTCGAACGCGGGTGCCATGCGGACGTCGGCGGCGGCCGCGACGGCTCGTGGGCCGAATCGCAGGACCTCGACCAGTGTCTGGACGGGCAGGGTCTCTCCCGCCGGCGTCCTGAGTGTTCGCGTCCACGTCTCGCGACCCATGGCCGCGAGGTAGCGAGGAATCACACGTTCCGGGACCCTGCCCTCGGCGCGCCAGACGGTGTTCCAGAGGCTGCGCATCTGCTCGTCGATCGTCGGATCCACGAAGAGTACGGGGACACGGCGGAGACCGCGCCCCAGCCTTCCCGCCGGAAGATCCTCGCGGGACGGGCAGTACCACCGTTGTGCGATGCGGTCGGCGCCGAGGAGGGTGACGAGGGCGTCGGTGAACTGCCATCGGCCGGTCGCCTCGACATCGACGGGTCCGAGGCGGTCGTCGCGCGCGAATCCGATCAGAGCGTCCAGTCCCGCCGCGCGGATCAGGCTCGCCAGGACGGCGGCGCGTTCCAACCCGTTCCCCTGCCCCGAGGCGATCACCTCGTCGACCGGCCGCACGGTGGCCGGACGGTCGTACCGGCCCATGTGCGGGTCTCCGGTGACCTCGTTCGTCTCCCACTCGAAAGGCGGACGCCATCCGTAGAAGCTCGACGGCCCCTCGTTCAACTCGAGTGCATCCTCGAGTCCGAGCGGGTCGAGGTTCAGCGTCCGGTCGGCGTCCTCGAAGACCGATGCCGGGAAGGGCGAGCGTTCCAGTCGGATGTTCTGGACGACCCAGGCGTACAGGGCGTCGGCGCGGTCGATCTCGGTGCCTCCGCGGGCGGTCAGCTCGGAGGCGAGCCGGCGCGTCTCGACGCCGTCGTCGAGCCAGACCCTCGGCGAACCCATCTCGAGTGCCGCCCACACGTCCCAGTCGTTCTGCAGGACCCACGATCCCAGTTCGCGATAGAACCGTCCGCGGCGCACCACGCGCACGAAGGGCTCGTGGACCACGGGATGCGGGGCGAACACGGCCTCGCGGTGCGCGGGGATCGGTCCGGCGTCGACCTGGTACCAGGAGGGGTGGCCGTCGCGTCGCTCGCGGACCTCGACGGCCACCGGCAGGTCGTCGCAGTGGACGGCTTCGACGCGGTAGCTCAGGTGCCGCGCGCTCCGGACGTGGATCCGGGTGCGCAGCGTGGGCCAGCGTTGCGAGAGGTGTTCCGCCCGGTGCTCCACCCCGAAGGGCAGCGCGCTGGTCACCGTCCAGCCGAAGGCGTCCCCGGGGCCGAGGTCGCCGAACTCCAGCGCGAGGGGACGATCGTCCTCGAGAGCGGCGTCCGCGTCCGGCCCGCCGAGCTCGGGTGTGCGTTCGAAGCGGCCGTCGGCTCGAAGGATCCAACCGCGTGCCCGTTCCACGAAACGGGAATCGACCGGGAGCACCGAGCGGGCAGGAGCCGTCGTGTCGCGCCGGACGAGGTGGATCCGGTTCTCGGTGCGGCTCGCGTCGAAGCGATCGAATTCGTAGAGCATGGTCCGTGCGAGCGTGACCACACCGCGATCGAACTCTCCGGACAGGTCGTCGGTGTCGGCGGCCAGGGAGCCGACCAGTCCCCGGATGGTCGCCGCGTCCCGGTCCGCGATCGCGAAGCTCGGGTTCGCGCCGGCGCGCGGGGCGCCGAAGAGGCTCGCGGCGGCAACGAGGACGACGACGAGCCGCCGATGGAGGAGCATGGTTCGCCTTCTGTCCAGCAAAGGGACGAACGGAAGAGCTACTGTGCAAGGTGCATGGAAGCCGATGTCCGCGTCAACCGGACGGCGGTCCGTTGGCAACGCTCCGGGGGGCTGCTAGTCTGGCCGTCCCCCCCGACCGGGAGGTTGCCGATGCCGCGCCACGAAGGAGTCGAGTCCGCCCCGGGCGTCGTCGTGCACGGAGAGCATCGCGTCTTCGACGGCCGGCTGCTGAAGATCGACGAGGCCGCTGTCGGCCTCCCCGGGGGTAGCCGCGCCACGCTCGAGTCCATCCGCCATCCCGGGGCTGCGGCGGCGCTCCCCTTCGTCGATGACGACACCGTGTTGTTGGTGCGGCAGTACCGCCACGCGATGGGCGGCTACATCCTCGAGGTCCCGGCCGGCAAGATCGACGACGAGGAGCCCCCGGCGGTCTGTGCCCGGCGCGAGGTGCAGGAGGAGGTCGGGCACCTCCCCGGACGGCTGGAGCCGCTCGGAGCGATCTTCACGACCCCGGGGTTCACCGACGAGGTGATCTGGTTGTTCGAGGCCCACGATCTCGTGGACACGGGGACCGCCCACGAGGAGGACGAAGTGATCGAGGTGCAGTCGTGGCGCTTCGATCAGGCCATCCAGGCTGTCGAGGACGGTCGGATCCGCGATGCCAAGTCGGTGGCCGCGATCCTCCACTCGGCTCTGCGGCGGGTCCGGGAGGACGGTTGACGTGGATCTCGGGATCGGGCTCGCGCATCTGATCTGGCCGGCGACCTTCGAGGTCGTTGGTGCGTACGCATTCCTCGTCGTGGCGGGTACCCTGTCCGTCCAGGTCCCGGTGTTGAAGTTCGCGCTCCCTGTACGGTGGGACGACGTCTTCGGGGCGGTGTTCCTGGCGCACGCCGGTGTCCTGCTCGCCCTGGTGGCGATCGGAATACCCTTCACGGCGTCCTTCTCCGAAGGCACGGCGATCGACGTCACCGGTGACGCCTGGTGGTCGGCGTGGTGGGCGCGGTTGCGGTGGTTGGCCGTGGGCCTGCCCGCTCTTCTGGTCCCCGCCGGCCGTGAGTCGCTCGCCTGGCCGGGGTCCGGGACTCCGGCCTTGGCCCTGAGTGCCGGCGTGACCGTGCTGGTGCAGCTGTTGGTCGTCCGTTCGGTCTGCGACCTTCGCTGGAACCTGCGCAACGTGGGAACCATTCTCGCCGTGGCGTCGGTGACCGCCGGAGTGTTGATCCTGCTCGTACGGTGGCCCTTCGGAGCCGTGGAGGACGCCGAGACCGCAGGCGCTGCCTGACCACCGCGCGTTCAGCCGGCCAGCCAGGTCTCGGCCGCGGCCGATTCCTCGAAGAGTTCGAACTCGTCGGACGCGTTCGTGCACGCGTCATGGGCGATCGGACGCCACCGCTCGGCCTGCCCCGGGGGGACGACCACGGCCACGCGGTGGCCCGGGCGCTGGGGGTGGTTCAGGACGAACTCGGTGAGCATTCGCACCAGCTCGGGAGTGCGCTCGGCGAGCGAGGTCGAGGCGCGGAGGTCGATCAGCAGCTCGGCGTCGCGGGCCGCATGCTCGAAGGCCCGGTGGAACATGGCGTACACGTCACGCGTTGCGGTCGCGCCCTCGAACACGAAGCGTACCCAGCGATCCTCGGTCTCGACGTGCAGGCCCATCGCTCGCGTCCTCTCTGAGCATTCCGATTCGGAGTTCGGGCGTCAGCCTAGCCCGCGCGATCGCGCGGGACAAGCTCCGTCGCATCCAACAGCCCGAACCGATCGATGGAAACGGTACGACCGCCGTGTCTCGTTCCGAGGAGATGTCATGACCGACTCCACCGTTCTCGTCGTCGGCGCCGGGTCCGCGATTGCGCAGGATCTGAGCACCCGGCTCGGGGATCGAGGTACCCGACTCGTGCAGTGGTCCCGGCAGGAAGGCTTCGACGCCGTCGTCGACGTGGTCGCCGACGAGAGTCTTCCCGACTTGCCCGAGACGCTGGAGGGGCTGGTCTATTTCCCCGGCACGATCGAACTGGCGCCGTTCCCTCGTCTGGACATGGGCACGTTCCGTCGTGACTGGGAGATCAACGTCGGCGGGCTCGTCCGTGTGCTGCACCACGCGATCGGCTCTCTGCAGAAGTCCGAAGCAGCGTCGGTGGTCGGTGTGAGCACGGTGGCGGCGGGTCACGGACTCGGCTTCCACGCCTCGATCGCCGCGGCCAAAGCGGGGGTGGAAGGGCTCATGCGAACGCTCGCGGCCGAATACGCCCCTCGCGGTGTGCGATTCAATTGCGTGGCGCCATCCTTGACCGACACGCCGCTGGCGTCGGGGCTCATCGACAGCGACGCCAAACGCAAGCGCATGGACGACCGGCACCCGCTCGGTCGGATCGGTCGGCCCCGCGACGTCGCCGCCGCGATCGACTACTTGTTGTCGGACGACGCGAGCTGGGTCACCGGTCAGGTGCTGGCCGTCGACAGTGGCTACGGCATCTGTCACTGAGAACGCTGGGCGCTTGATTCGTCGGGGGGCTTCGCGAACAATGCGTCGGCGGGTCCTTCCCCCGAGGCCCCACCGACGTCATGAGCCTACGCAACCGTATTCACGAAGTCGTCTTCGAAGCAGACACACCCGCAGGGCGTGCCTTCGACGTTGCGTTGTTCGTGAGCATCGTCGTGAGCGTCACGGCCGTCATGCTCGACAGCGTCGATTCTATCCGGGCCGAACACGGGATCCTGCTCCGCACGATCGAGTGGTTCTTCACCGTGCTCTTCACGGTCGAGTACGCCGTCCGGCTCGCGGTGATCGGACGGCCCTGGCGCTATGCCGTCAGCACGTTCGGCGTGATCGACCTGCTGGCGATCCTGCCCACCTACCTGAGTGTCGTGTTCGCCGGTTCACAGTCCCTGTTGGTGATCCGTGCACTGCGCCTCATGCGCGTGTTCCGCGTCTTGAAGATGGTCCGCTTCGTCGGCGAGGCCGATGTGCTGAGCTCGGCGATCCGTGAGAGTGCGCGGAAGATCATCGTGTTCCTGACCTTCGTCCTCACGGTGGTGTTGATCGTCGGCGCGGCCATGTATCTGATCGAGGGCGACGCGAGCGGCTTCACGAACATCCCTCAGAGCATGTACTGGGCGATCGTGACCATGACCACGGTCGGGTACGGCGACATCGCCCCACAGACGATCCTGGGCAAGGCTCTGGCTTCGCTCGTGATGATCCTGGGCTACGGCGTGATCGCGGTCCCGACCGGGATCGTGACGGTGGAGCTGGGCCTGGCGGGTCGGAGACACGCGCAGGTCAGTACACAGGCGTGTCCGAGCTGCGCGGCGGAGGGCCACGATCCCGATGCGCGGTTCTGCAAGTACTGTGGCGAGGCGCTGTAGGGGCGCCGGCCGCCATACGGCCGACGCCCCGCTGTCGTGGCTCAGGCGACGCTCGCCTGGCTCTCGAGGGCGATTCCCGAGATCAGCGAGTAGGCGTCGATCCAGGCCTCCTGGGTGGCGGCGTCGAACTCCGGCCCCAACTGGTGGCGCAGGGAGTTGATCAGGGCGATGCCGATCGTACTGAAGTCCCGATCGCGCACGCCCCGTCGTTCGTAGTGCTCGGCGAAGTCCCGGAGTACGGGGGTGAGTTCGTCGACCTGGTCGAGCATGCGGACTGCGGTCGAGATCACGCTGAACAGCCGTTTGCCCTCGCGATCCAGGTCCTCGGGAAAGGTCATGCGCAGACCGGGATCCACGGCGAAGAGGGTCTTGAAGTACAGGTCGACCGCCTCGGGCGTGGCGGGCTCGACCTTCTTCCAACTCTGCAGGACGAGTGTCTTCTGCTCGGGGCTCACGAAGTCTCCTCTGCTGGAGCGAAGTCGAGGCCGGGATCGGCGAATGAACGGAGCGCTTGCGAATCGGTACCGCGGATTGCGAGTCCCCGACGTTCGATTCCGTCGGGTCGTCGAATTGCCGCTCGGTTCGGGGTGGGCCGAGTGGTGTCCCGGGGTTGCGCGGGATTCCCGCCCGGCGTCGTCGCGGGTCTCATGGCCCGGGGCTGGTGCAACGGCCGGACCAGCGGGTCCGATGCACCGCGCTGGCCCTGACGACCGTGGATGCCCTACACTGTGCGATTCCTTTTCCCCTTCTCGGCTGGAACGAACGACATGATCCGATCCGAGTCCCGCGCCGGACGGCGGTGGTCCGTGGTGGCCATCGCGCTGCCGGTGCTCCTGCTGATGGCTCCGCCGGCCACGGCTCAGGACCGTGCGCAGGCCTTCACCGGCGCGCGTATCCTGACCATGGCCGGCGAGACGATCGAGAACGGCACACTGGTGGTGCACGACGGCGTGATCGCGCACGTCGGAGAGTCCGACGACGTCGACCTTCCGGCCGCGGCCGACGTCCACGAACTCGACGGCGCCACGATCATCCCCGGCCTCGTCGACACGCACAGCCATCTGGGCGGTCCGTGGGCGGCCGACGGCAGCGAGCCGATCCAGCCCGAGTGCCGCGCGCTCGACGCGATCGACGTGCGCGACGCCGGCTTCCAGAAGGCCCAGGCCGGAGGCGTGACCACCGCCAACGTCATGCCCGGCTCGGGCCATCTGCTGAGCGGGCAGACGCTCTACCTGAAGCTGCGCGACGGTGGCACCATCGACGACCTGTTGATCATGGACGACGGCATGGTCGCCGGCGGCGTGAAGATGGCCAACGGCACCAACAGCCAGAAGGCGAAGCCCTTCCCCGGCACACGTGGCAAGGCCGCGGCCCTGGTGCGCGAGGCCTTCGTCGCTGCCCAGGACTACCGCCGGAAGATCGAGGCGGCTGACGGCGATCCCGCGAAGATGCCGCCCCGCGACCTGGGCATGGAGACCCTGCTCGACGTGCTCGACGGCGCGCGCGTGGTCCATCACCACACGCACCGGCACGACGACGTGCTCACCGTGCTGCGCCTGCAGGAGGAGTTCGGATTCCGCGTGGTGCTGCACCACGTGAGCGAGGCCTGGAAGGTGGCCGACGAGATCGCCGCGGCCGACGTGCCCTGTTCGATCATCCTTCTGGACAGTCCGGGCGGCAAGCACGAGGCGGTCGATCTGGTCTGGAAGACCGGAGGCGTGCTCGAGGACGCCGGCGTGAGCGTGTCGATCCACACCGACGACCCGATCACCGACAGCCGGTGGTTCCTGCGCTCGGCCGCCTTCGCCGTGCGCGCGGGCATGAGCCGCGAGGCGGCACTGCGCGCGCTGACGATCGAGGCGGCGAAGCACCTCGACCTCGCCGATCGCATCGGTTCGCTGGAAGTGGGCAAGGACGCGGACTTCGCGATCCTGAGCGGAGATCCCCTGGCCCTGCGCACGCGCGTGCTCGAGACCTGGGTCGAGGGCGAGCGCGTGTTCGACCTCGACGACGAGGACGATCGTCTGTGGGCCGAGGGCGGCTACGGTGCCAGCCGGCCGCAGGCCCTGACCTGGTGCTGCCACGGAAGCCTGGAGGCGAAGTGATGAGGACACCCCTGATCGTGTTGCTGCTGCTCTTCGTCTCGTCGTCCGCCCACGCCCAACTCGCCGTACGCGGGGCGACCGTGCACACCATGGCGGGTGATCCGATCGCCGACGGCGTGGTCCTGATCGAGGACGGCAGGGTCGTGCGCGTGGGCCCGGTGTCGGAGATCGACGTGCCGAGCGACTACGAGGTGCTCGAGGCCGAGGTCGTCCTGCCCGGCCTGATCGACGCCCGCTCGGTGGTGGGCCTGGCCGGACAGTTCAACGTGGACGCCGACCAGGACCAGCTCGAGGCGAGCGAGGCGATCCAGCCCGAGTTGCGGGCGATCGACGCCTTCAACATCCGCGAGCGTCTGGTGTCGTGGGTGCGCGACCTGGGCGTGACCACGCTGCACACCGGCCACGGTCCGGGCAAGGTCGTGAGCGGCCGGACCATGGTGGTGAAGACCGCCGGCGAGAACGCCGACGCCGCCGCGCTGGCCACCGGCGTGATGGTCGCCGCCACCCTCGGCGACGGGGCCACCGAATCGGGCCGCACGGTGCCCGGCACCCGCAGCAAGGCGGTGGCGATCCTCCGCCAGGCCCTGATCGACGCGCGCGAGCACGCCGAGAAGGACGATCCCGACCGCAACCTGCGGCTCGAGACCCTGGCGCGAGTGCTCGACGGCGAGGTTCCGCTGATGATCACCGCCCATCGTCACCAGGACATCCTGTCGGCGCTGCGGCTGCAGCGGGAGTTCGGATTCCGTCTGGTCCTCGACGGCGCCTCCGATGCGCACCTGGTGCTCGACGAGATCGCCGAGGCCGGCGTGCCGGTCGTCGTGCATCCCACGATGACGCGTCCGGGGCGGCCGGGTTCGGTGTCGGAGACCGAGAACGTCACCGTGACGATGCCCGCGCAACTCGCCGCGGCGAACATTCCCTTCGCCTTCCAGAGCGGATTCGAGAGCTACGTGCCGAAGACCCGCGTGGTGCTGTTCGAGGCGGCGATGGCCGTGGCCTACGGACTCGACGAGGAGGTCGCCCTGCGGGCGCTGACGATCGTCCCCGCCTCGATCCTCGGCGTGGACGACCGCGTGGGGTCGCTCGAGCCGGGCAAGGACGCCGACCTGGCGCTGTACGACGGCGATCCCTTCGAGTACACGACGCACTGCGTCGGCGTGGTGATCGACGGGGAGATCGTGAGCCGGCAGGCGAAGTGAACGACGGGGCGGGTTCCGGACCGGGGTCTGGGGCCCGTGCCGTTCGACACACGCTCGGCGCAGCGGGTATCCGCGACCATGGGGATCCGCCCGGGGGCCGGTGCCGCGCACACGATGTAGGGTGCCGGTACGAACGCCAAGGGGAGGTCGCCGTCATGCCGAGGATCCCGATCCTGCTGGGAATGCTCACGATCGCAGTGTCGTCGCTCGTCGTCGCGGGCGAGTCCTACCGCGAGCGCCGCATGCAGATGGTCACCGAACAGATCGCCGCGCGCGGCGTGGAGGACCAGACCGTGCTGCGGGCCATGCGCACCGTGCAGCGGCATCACTTCGTACCCGAGCCGTTGCGCGACCAGGCCTACACCGATCGACCGCTGCCGATCGGGCGGGAGCAGACGATCTCGCAGCCCTACATCGTGGCCTTCATGACCGAGGCGCTCGACCTGGGTCCGCACCATCGCGTGTACGAACTCGGAACCGGTTCGGGATACCAGGCCGCGGTGCTGGCCGAGATCGTCGAGGAGGTCTACACGGTCGAGATCGTGTCCGAACTGGCCCGGCGCGCGCGCACCACGCTCCAGGAGCTGGGTTACGACGACGTGCACGTGCGCGCGGGCGACGGCTGGGCGGGCTGGCCCGAGGCCGCGCCCTTCGATCGCATCATCGTGACGGCCGCCGCGCCGGAGCTGCCGCAGACCCTGCTCGACCAGCTGGTCGCCGGAGGCAAGATGATCCTGCCGCTCGGGCCGGACGGCGGAGCGCAGGAATTGATCCTCGTGGAGAAGACCGAGGACGGGCGCGTGAAGACCCGGGAGCTGTTGCCGGTGCGCTTCGTGCCGGTCACGCGGGATCCGCGCTGATCAGTCCAGCAGCTCGCCGAGTCGCTCGCGCATGCGGTCGTAGTGCGAGCCGCGCCAGTACACGCGCCCGCATCCCGAACACCGCGTGAACTCGTCGTGTTCGGCGAAGATCTTCGGCGGGACCTCGTCGTGCACCGTCACCCGGGCCACGGCCTCGAGTTCTCCGTTGCACTCGCGACACCGGGTGAAGAGTTCGATCGAGTCCTTCAGGTCGAGTGCACGGACCACCTCGACGACCTGTGCCTCCGGGTCGGTCGTGCGGATCCAGTGCCCGTGGGTCACGGCGCGGCGGTCGAGGATGCCACGGTCCCGGGTGAGCACGATGCGGTGTTCGTCGACGGCGCGGGCGACGATCTCGTCGTCGGTGAGCTCGCGCTCGTACGACGTGTCGAAGCCGAGCGTGCGCAGGTCGCGGGCCAGGTGACCGAGGTGCACGTCGCAGACGAAGCGCGGCTCGCGCAATGGCTCGGGCCGCAGTCGCGTGACCGAGGACACGTCGAAGCGCTCGAAGGTCGGGTACACGGCGATGCGTTCGCCGCCCTCGACGCGATGGTCGAAGCCGACCGACTCGCCGTCGACGAGGATCACGTCGATCTCGGTGTGCGGCACGCCGAGGGCCTGGATCAGGTCCAGGACCGAGCGGGAGCCGTGGAAGGTGGTCTCGAAGGACCGCTTCCGCTGCTCGGGCGGGAGGAAGTCGTTCAACTCCTCGTAGAATCGGATCTCGGCGCGGCGGGTGGGTGCTTCGTGCACGGCGACCTCCTGCGCTGACCCTACCCGATCCCCCCGGGGGCCTGTCGAGGGGGTGCGTCGATGGCGGTACGCAGCGCACGCACGGCGGCCGCGACGTCGTCGGCCGAGACCACGGCGCTGATCACGGCCACGCAGTCGGCGCCGGCGGCGATGACCGAGGCGGCGCTGTCGTGGTCGATGCCACCGATCGCCACGAGCGGCAGACCGCAGTGTCGCCGGATCTCGGCCAGGCCCTCGAGGCCGAGGGGCTGCGCCGCGTCGGCCTTGGTGGCACGGGCGTCGAAGACCGGACTCACGCCCACGTAGTCGGCGCCGTCGTCGACCGCGCGCCGGGCGTCGTCCAACGACTCGGCCGACACGCCCAGGATGCGATCGTCGCCGATGAGCCGTCGCGTTTCCCGGGCTGTGAGATCCGACTGGCCCACGTGTACGCCCTCGGCATCGACGGCCACGGCCACCGACACGCGATCGTTCACGATCAGCGGCACGCCGGCGGGCCGGGTGATCCGCAGCAACGCACGGGCGCTCCGGAGGAAATCGTCGTCCGAGGCCTCCTTGTCGCGCAGCTGGATCACGTCGGCCCCGCCGGACACGGCTGCTGCGACGATCTCGGCGTGGGACCGTCCTCGCGAGAGGCCGGCGTCGGTC
The DNA here is from genome assembly GCA_035268685.1 of Candidatus Krumholzibacteriia bacterium. NCBI lineage: Bacteria > Candidatus Krumholzibacteriota > Candidatus Krumholzibacteriia > Candidatus Krumholzibacteriia bacterium. The sequence continues at coordinate 23,150 of DATFKK010000019.1, forward strand.
ACCACGTACACCCGCCAGTCCCTCAGGCGGGAACGATCGACGGCCACGTCTCGCGCCTCCAGGCCATGTCGAAGAACAACAGTTCGTAGCGGGCGCTCGTACGGTAGCGGTCGAGCCAGCGCACGCGGGCCGCCTCGCTCGCCTCGGCGCCCATCGCATCGACGCGTTCGCTCAGCCACTCGACGAGTTCGACCATCGACGGATCGGTGTAGGTCTCGATCCATTCACGGTAGTGCTCGACGTCGGGCAGACCGCGTTCCCGGAGCCGCTGGGCGATCTCGACGTAGCCGGCCGCGCACGGCAGCAGCACGGCCAGGATGTCGGTCATCGAGCCCTCGTAGCAGGTGCGCAGCAGGTAGCTGGTGTAGGCCGAGGTCACCAGGCCGGGCTCGGTGCGTTCGAGTTCGTCGGACGTGATGCCGAAGGCCGCGCACGTGCGGCGGTGCATCTCCATCTCCTCCTCGAGCGTCAGCGCGAGCAGGCCGCCCAGACGGCGCATGTCGTCGAGCGACTCCGCCTTGGCCGCGGCCACCGCGAGCACGCGCGCGAAGCCGTCGAGGTAGGCATGGTCCTGGGCCAGGTAGAAGGTGAACACTTCGGTCGGCAGCGTGCCGTCGCCGATGCCGGTGACGAAGGGATGCGCGTGGACGGCGTCCCAGACGGACGCCGTCCTTTCGCGCAGCTGCCGGGCGAAGCCGGTCGACACCGCCGATCACCCGCCCTTGGCCTGTTCGGCCGCCTTGCCGAAGGCCGCCCAGAAGGGATCGACCTGCGGATGCACGAGATCGTGCTCGACGCCGTTGTCGAAGTAGCGGGTGCCCTCGGACGGATCGGTCACCTCGCCGACGATCGACGCCGCGATGCCCTTGTCCTTCAGCCGCTGCACGGCCTCGTCGGCCTTGTGCGGGCGGCAGGTGATCAGCAGCGTGCCCTCGCTGATCGAGGTCATGGGATCGATGTCGAACATCGAGCAGATCTTGTCGACCCGGTCGTCGACGATGATCTCGCTCTTCTGGATGTTCATGCCGACCTCCGACGCAGCGGCGATCTCGGCCAGACCGCCCCAGACACCGCACTCGGTGGCGTCGTGCATCGAGGTGATGCCGTCGTCGCGCACGCCGACCTCGACGGCGGTCATGGCGTCCTCGACCACCGACATCTGCCAGAACACGTCCTCGGCCCGGCGGGCGAAGTCGTCGCCGTGCTCGGCGGCGATCCGATCGGGGAAGGTCACCGCGAACAGGCCGGTGGCCTCGATCGCCGCGCCCTTGGTGACGATCACCTTGTCGCCGGGACGCGCCATGGTCGGGGTGAGGTAGCGATCCTTCGAGCCGATCGAGATCACCGTGGCGCCGCCGATCATGGGGTAGTTGGTGCCCTCGTAGCGGCCGGTGTGCCCCGACACGATGGCCATGCCGATCTTGTCGCACTCGCGATGGATCGTGCTCCACAGCGCCTCGAGGTCCTCGCGCTGGATCGACATGGGCAGGTTGAGGTCGATGGTCAGGTAGCCCGGCGCGATGCCCGCGGTGACGGCGTCCGACGCGAGGATGTGCACGGCGAACCAGGCCGAGCGCTCCCAACCGTAGGGCGGCACCACGAAGACGGGATCGGTGGTGGTGATCATCACCTGATCGTTGCCGATGTCGACGACGCCGACGTCGACACCGTTCTGCGGGCCGACGACCACTTCGTCGCGTCGGCGCCCGAGTTGCGGGTAGATGATCTCCTCGAACACGCCCGACGAGATCTTGCCGATGGTCGGCAGTTCTGCAGCCATGTCGACCTCCTACTTGCGTGCGCGGATCGCCACGTAGCCGCCGCGCTCGAATCCTGGGATCGGCTCCTCGACCTGGTCGTCCGAGAAGCGCGGGTGGGTGGTCAGAGTCTGCTGGTACTGGGGATCGCCGAAGCCGGCGTCGCGCATGGCGGCGACGACCTCTTCGGTGGTGCGCCAGTTCGCACCCCCGACGAATTCCACCGGGTAGGGATGGGCCGGGGCGATCTTCGCCAGACGCTCGTCGTCCCAGGTCCCCACCTTCGCGGCGAGCTGGTAGAGCATGCCGTAGCCGCTGCTCGCGGGTACGTCGGCGACCACCACGTGGCCGCCGGGCTTCAGCACGCGATGGGCTTCGCGGAAGGCGCCCGAAAGGTCGGTCAGGTAGCCCGGTGTGCCGTTCATGAGGACGGTGTCGAAGATGCCGTCTTCGTGCGGCAGGTCCTCGGCCGGGGCGATCTTCACGTCGAGGCCGCGCTCGCGGGCGATGGTGGCCATGCCCTCGGCCGGCTCGACGCCGTCGCGGATGGTGATCCCGTGGTCCCGGGCGAGGATCGACTCGAAGAGTCCACTGCCGCAGCCCACGCTGAGGGTGCGGCCGGGATCCCCGAGTGCGGCCTTCACCAGAAGGACCTCGGAGCCGAGCACGGCGGTGTTCTTCATGAACCAGCCGTCGTACTCGTTGGCGTGTTCGTCGAATGCAGGTCTGCTCACGGCGACCTCCCATGGGGTTGCCGCGGCTCCACGCGGTGAGGAACAGGGTGAGGAGAGTGCCGGTGGCCGGATTCCTCAGGTGTTTCCCTACGCCGGTGTGAGCCGGGTCAGGTTCGAAGGGTATGATCTCAGCCCGTGTCGTCGGCCACGGCGCGGACCGCCGCGTGCGTCGACACGAACACCCCCAACACGTCGGGTGGGACGTTCCCCTTCACGGTAACCCGACTTCGCGTGAGTGACCAGTGGATCTGGACCTCCGTGTCGTCTTCGGGCAGGATCGAACCCCCACCCCAGTCTTCACCCGCGATCGGAATGACCTCGATGGCTGCCGGACCGCCCCCGCCCGGTTCCACGAAGAGTTCACGCGTGACCCGTAGCTGGGGCGGTCGTTTCCTCACCCACGGCAGCGGTCGCGAGCAGATCGTCGAAGACGTCCACCGGGAGGGCGCGTTCCGCCTGGGGATCCATGGCCTGGTCACCGTCCTGATCTGGCTCGCCACGACCCTGGTGTACCGCGTGTTGTTCCCGGCGCTCGAGCCCGCGGGCGCGACGGGCCACACCCCGGTGACCGACGTGGTGGCCACCTCGTGGCACCAGTTCACGTCCGTGGCCGGGGTCGTGCTCGGGCTCTCCATGTTCGCGCTGACTCGTTGGAGTCCGTGGTCTCCGCGCCGCCTTCTCGATCTGGGCTTCGCCTACTACGTCCTGGGTGGCGCGCTCGTGGCCCTGATCGGAGCCGTCTACGACGTGCTCCCGGACGGCGATCTGCAGGTGCTGGGGATCACATGGACCTGTGTCTGGATCCTGAGCTATTCGATGACGGTTCCGGCTCCGCAGGGGCGTATGCTGTTGGCCGCCCTGGTGGTGGCCTCTCTGGACCCCCTGTTCGCCTTCGGCCGGGTCCACGCCATCATCGGTTCCTTTCCTCCTGCGAGTGAGCTGGTCGTCTGGGCGCCCACGTACATCTGTGCGTTGCTGGCGGTGGTGCCCGCCAGGATCCAGTGGAGGCTGCACACGAAGCTGCGGCAGGCACGCGAGCTGGGCAGCTACCATCTCACCGAACACATCGGTCAGGGAGGCATGGGGGAGGTGTGGCGTGCCGATCACCGCTACCTGGCGCGCCCGGCCGCGGTGAAGCTCATCCGCCCCGAGCAGATCGGAGCCAGCGGCCCGGACGGCCGCCGGCTCGCCAGGCGGTTCGAGCGGGAGGCCCAGGCCACGGCTGCGCTCGAGTCGCCGCACAGCATCGACCTCTTCGACTTCGGTGTCCGGCGGGACGGGACGTTCTACTACGTCATGGAGCTGCTCGACGGCTTCGATCTCGAGAGCTTCGTGCAGTCCTTCGGCCCCATGCCCTCGGGGCGCGTCGCGCACCTGCTGCTGCAGATCTGCGATTCGCTCACCGACGCGCACGAGAAGGGCCTGATCCATCGCGACGTCAAGCCGGCCAACGTGTTCCTGTGCCGGCGAGGACTCCGCGAGGACTTCGCCAAGGTGCTCGACTTCGGCCTGGTCAAGGGGCTGGGACACGACGAGACCGAGACGATGGTCACCGTCGAGGGCGTGACCACCGGGACGCCGGCCTTCATGTCGCCCGAACAGGCGCGTGGGGTCGGAGAGATCGATGCCCGTAGCGACCTGTACTCGTTGGGCTGTGTGGCGTACTGGCTGTTGACCGGTGAGCTGGTCTTCTCCGGTCGTTCGGCTCTGGAGATGGTCGCCGCCCACCTGCGCGACGTTCCGCCGGCACCGTCGGAGGCCTTCGAGGGCCGGTTCGACCGGCAGCTCGAGGTACTGGTGATGCAGTGCCTGTCGAAGCAGCCCGACGATCGCCCCTCCAGTGCGAGGTCACTGGCCGGGGTTCTGGCGGGCCTACCGGTGTCGAAGGAATGGACGGCCGCCGACGCCGAGCGTTGGTGGGACCTCCACGCCCCGGGTGGAGCGTCGGAGCTCGTTCGGAACTGAGCCGCTCGGGGCCTTCGTGCTCGCGGCCCCGCCGTCAGTCGAGGGACGTCAATCCCCGTCCGGCGGATCGATCGTCTCGGCCACCGCCGAGAAATCGTCGTCGGCGTGGCCGTCGTCGACAGCGCGCTCGAGCATCGTGCGCAGCAGGTCCAGTCCTTCCGCGTCGAGTCCCACCGACCGAGCGTGCTCCAGGCCCAGGCGGACGTCCTTCAACAGGTGGCGCGTGGGAAAGGTCGGCGGGGTGTGCTCCCGCGTGCGCAGGTTCTCGAGCTTGATGTCGAAGAGGGGTGGACAGATCACGCTGCCGTGCAGCACCTCCATCCACTGGTCGACGTCGAGGCCACTGCGCCGGACCATGCCCAGGCTCAGCGCGAAGGACGTCAGCTCGGCGCCGATCAGGTGATTGCAGGCCAGCTTCATGGCCGCACCGGCGCCGACCGGGCCGACCCGGCGCGGCTCGCCGAAGACCTGCAGGTAGGATTTCGCCCGCTCGAAGTCCTCGGGATCACCCCCGGCCATCACCATGAGCTTCCCGCCCGCGGCCTGCGGCGTGCTGCCGAGCACCGGCGCCTCGAGGAAGCGTCCACCGCGCGCACCGACCGACCGCGCCAGTTCGCGGTTCTGCTCGGGGGCGACGGTGGACATGTTCACGACCAGGCGGTGGTCGAGGGGCTCGTGGCCGTCGCTGAGCACGGCGCGACAGGCCTCGGCGTCGCTGAGCATGACGAAGGTCAGGTCGCACGCCACCAGGCAGGTCTCGGCACTCGCGGCGAGCCTGGCGCCGCGCTCCACGAGTCCTCCGGTCTTCGACACCGTCCGGTTGAACACGGTCACCGTGTGTCCGGCGTCGAGCAGACGCGCCGCCATGGGCTCACCCATCAGTCCGGTTCCGACGAAGCCGAGTTCCACGGCGGGCCTCCTGTGCAGTGGGGATCGTCGGTCCCGACGTTAACGCGCCTGTCCGGTCGTCGCGACGGACTTCGTGAACTCTCTGGCGGGGCTCTGCTAACCTCGTGGGATCGGATTCCCATCGGCCGGGACGGTCCCTTGGAGCCTCGAGACGACGTGACGCGCCTGCTGCGCGCATGGAGCGACGGTGACGACGGCGCCTTCGACGCGCTGGTCCCGCTCGTGTACGACGATCTGCGCCGCATCGCGCGGCAGCACCTGCGCCGGCGGGGTGGAGCCCTCACGCTCGACACGACGGCGCTGGTGCACGAGGCCTGGCTCCGCCTGGTCGACCACGACCGGGTGGAATGGGAGGACAGGGGGCATTTCCTGGCCGTGTACAGCGTGGTGACCCGAAACCTCCTGGTGGACCTCGCGCGGCGTCGGGCCGCGAACAAGCGCGGGGGCGGACGCAAGCGTGTCGATCTCGATCGGATCGAGCTGTCGGTCGACGAGCAGGCCGATCTGATCCTGGCCCTCGACTCGGCGCTGCAGCGTCTGGGTGACTTCGATCCCCGCCTGGCGCGGGTGGTCGAGTGCCGCTTCTTCGCAGGGCTCACCGAGGACGAGACGGCCCGGGCCATGGACTGCACCGAGCGCACGGTGCGTCGCTACTGGGTCAAGGCCCGAGCGCTCCTGCAGGACCTGCTCGAGGACGAGGAGTCGCGCCCGTGAATCGCTTCGATCCGACCCGCTGGCCCGAGGTCGAGACCCACTTCGACCGACTGTGCGACGCCTCCCCGGACGAGCGCCGCACATCGCTGGCCGCTCTGCGCGCACGCGACGCGGAACTCGCGCACCAGGTCGAAGGTCTGCTCGAGGCGACGGAGACGACCGCGCGGGCCCTCGAGGCCAACGCCCCCGGCCTGGCCGCCGACCTCGTCGCCGACGAGGCGGAGGAACCGGCCACCGAGGCCGGGCGGATCGGGCGCTGGCGACTGGGAGAACGGCTCGGCGCGGGGGGCATGGGAGTGGTCCACCGCGTCGAGCGCGCGGATGCAGCTTTCGAACAGACCGGCGCCATGAAGCTCCTGCGGTGGACCGGAGACGACCCGGTCCTCCTCGAGCGCTTCCGCCAGGAGCGTCGGATCCTGGCCTCGCTGGAGCATCCGAACGTCGCACGTCTGCTCGACGGCGGCATCGCCCCCGACGGACGGCCCTTCCTGGTGATGGAGTACGTCGAGGGGCGGCCGATCACCGACCACTGCCGCGACGAGGAGCTCTCGGCGCCCGCGTGCCTGGACCTGGTGCGTGCGGTGTGCGATGCGGTCGACGCGGCGCACCGTCGTCTCGTGGTCCACCGCGATCTCAAGCCCGCGAACATCCTCGTGACCGACGACGGGACCGTGAAGTTGCTCGACTTCGGGGTGGCCAAGCTGTTGGACGACGCCGTCGAGGTGAATTCCGAGCTGACGATGGCGGGGGGATCCCCGCTCACGCCCAGTTACGCTGCGCCCGAACAGAAGCAGGCGGCCCCGGTGACGACGGCCAGCGACGTCTACGCGCTCGGAGTCCTGATCCACGAGCTCGTCACCGGAACGGTGCCCTCCCGAGGGGACGGCTCGGTCGCGTCGATCTCCGGTGATCTGGCCCTGGTCGTGGCCCGGTGTCTGCACGAGGATCCCGAACGCCGCTACGCGTCCGCCCACGAACTGTCCGAGGATCTCCGGCGCGCCCTGCAGGGCCGGCCGGTCGAAGCCGGTCCCGACTCCGCGATCTACCGTTTCCGGCGGTTGGTGTCCCGCAACCGGGCCACCGCGGCGGCGTCGGCGCTGGCCCTGCTCACGCTGTTCGGAGGGCTGGCCGCAACCACCGTCCAATCGCGGATCGCGGCGCACGAGCGCGACCTCGCGCGCGCCGAGGCCCGCCGTGCCCAGTCGGTGACCGAGTTCCTGGCCGAGATCTTCCACAGTTCCGACCCGCTGCGGGCCGACGCGTCCAATCCCACCGCTCGCGCACTGCTCGCCCGCGGTGTCGAGCGGATCGAGACCGAACTGGCCGACGCGCCGGCGCTCCGGGCCGACATCCTGAGTGCGATCTCGCACTCGTACTTCAATCTCGGTCAGATCGAGCAGGCCCTGGACACGGCCGAGGCTGCTCTGGCGATCCGCGAGGCCGATCCCACGACCGATCCGCTGGATCTCGCCCGGGCCCTCTTCGACGTGGTGTCTCCCCTGAGCACGCGCGGATCGGTCGAGCGGGCCGATTCACTGGCGACCCGCTCGCTCGCGCTGCGACGCGCTCACCTCGAGGCGCCCCATGAGGAGATCGCCCAGTCGGTGTCGGCTCTCGGCGGCGTGCGCCACGACCAGGGGCGCATCGACGAGGCCCATGCCCTGTACCGCGAGGCGCTGGACATGCGTCGCACGCTGTGGGGCGAGGCCCACGAAAAGGTCGCCTTGAGCTGGAACAACCTGGCATCGACCCTGGGACGACTCGGGCGGCACGAGGAGGCCGAGCGCGCGCAGCAAAGGGCCGACGAGATCTGGGTCGATCTCTTCGGTCCGCGCTATCCGTCGCGTGTACAGGTCCTGAACAATCTCGCCCTTTCGGCGTCGATCCGTCACGACCTGCCGGCGGCCGAGACCTACCTGCGCGAAGCCATCGGACTGGCCGAGGAGCTCGGTCTGGGCGAGGGCGCAGCCGCGGCGAACGCGCGCAACTCACTGGGGAAGGTGTTGATCGATCGTGGTGCGTACGACCAGGCGCTGGGCGTGCTGCGGCGCTCATTGCGGGACAACGTCGAGACCACCGGTCCCTCCAGCCTGCAGACCGGTGCGGCGCACCTCACCCTGGGCCAGGCCCTGGTCGGCAGGGGTGACGTGACCGCCGGACTCGACCATCTCCGGCGGGGCCACGGGGCCTTCGAGTTGTCCCTGGGGCCCGATCATCCGTTCACGGCCGCCGCGGTCGGGCTGGTCGGGTGGGGCGAGCTGCGCGGTGGATCCCTCGACTCGGCAGCGGTCCGACTGGAGGCTTCGATCCGCGGACAGCGGGCAGGACTGCCGGCGACGACCCGCCGACTGGGCCGAACCCTCACGGACGCGGCCGAGCTCAGGATACGGATGGGGGACCACGCAGCGGCCGATCGCCATCTGTCCGAGGCCGATTCGCTACTCCGGGCCCGGGACGAGGAACTCGCGAGCTGGGAGCGGGCCAGGATCCACTCGCTCCGCGCCGAGTGCTTCCTGGAACTCGGGCGCGATCCGCACCGGGCGCTCGGCTGGGCAGAGGCCGCGGTGGAGGTGCTGGAGCGCGTTCGTGTCCCCGGGGACGACCTGCTCCGGGCCGCGAAGGCCCGCGCGGAACGGGCGCGCGCCCGGTCGCGCTGAACCAGGAGCGGAACCGGGATCAGTCGCCGGCTGCCCGGGGTGCCCACAGACGACCGATCACACGGGCGATCGGGGGATCGGCGAGCGCGAAGTCGCGTCCGGCGGACCTCGGGTGCGGGAACCACTTCCACAGGAAGCTGCCGATCACGCGGTGCTCGCGCTCGATCTCCTCGAGCGCCACGCGCAGGCACAGGGCCTGGAGCCCGATGGCGTCCGGCCCGTCGGTGCGCGGATCCCAGGGCCGCGCGGCGGCGTCGTGGCTGCGATTGTATCCCAGTTCGGTGAAGACGACGTGGCGGTCGAGCTTCCGTCCGAAGGTTCCCACGTCGTCGAGGATCCGGCGCCATGCGCTCCGGATCTCGGATTCCGTGGGTGGAGTGCTGTCGGTCAGCGGGAAGTAGGCCTGGATCCCGATGACGTCGAGCGCGTCCCAGAATCCGACCTCGCGGTAATGCGTCCAGTTCGCGGCATAGCTCAGGGGCGCGGGAGTGACGTCCCGGACCGCGGCGACGATGGCGCGCCAGGCCTCCTCGTGGTCGAGGGTGCGGTCGAGCTCGGTGCCCACGCAGAAGCCGTCGGCGTCGCGCGTGGCCGCGGCCAGCGCCGTGATCCACGCCCGGTAGCTGCGGAAGAAGCGTTCCCAGGCGGTTGGATCGTCGAACGCGATCTCGCCCCGCCAGGAGAAGCGCGAGCCCCAGTAGCCCAGATGTGGCTTCACGAACACCTTCAGACCGCGCGCCTGGGCCTCGGTGATCGGGCGGTCCAGCCAGGCGGGGCGCCGCTCGGGGTCGATCGGTCGGAACCCCACGCGACCGTCGTCGCGGATCCAGGCGTAGGGGTGGATCGCGATCCAGTCGGCTCCCACCTCGATCATGGCGTCCAGGGAGGGTTCGAGCCCCGGGCCGGCCCAGTCGCGCCCGTCGGTGTGCGTACTGAGGGTGATTCCGTGGATCCGCTGTGCGGAGACCGGAGCGGCCATCACGCCGAGGAGGACCAGGATCAGGATGGTGCGGGTCATGGCTCGGAGTCCCGGGAGGAGAGGGTGCCGGACCTGCTGTCCGGCCCGGTCCGCATTATGATGTTCGCATCGAACCCGATCTGGATTCCACGTTCGGACCGAGGACGTCCGATTCCGGTCCGGTCCTGCGCCGGGCCGCCCTCGCGGAGGCCGCTTCCATGTCCCGTCCCGACTCTCCCGGACTCGCCCTGCTCATCACCGGAACCGACCTGGGGGTCGGTAAGACCTACGTCGCCGCGGGCCTGGCCCGTCTGCTCAAGGACCGGGGAATCGACGTCGGGGTGATGAAGCCCGTCGAAGTCGGCTGGCCGAAGGACACCGGACAGTGGCCTCCCGATGCCGATCGCCTGCGCGAGGCGGCGGGCAGCGACGATCCGATCGAGGACGTCGTACCCTACGCCTACGAGGAGATGGTGGCTCCCCAGGTGGCCGCCGATCAGCACCACGATCCCGTGGAACCCCAGGTGCTGAAGGCGGCGCTCGACCGTCTGCGCGCCAGGCACCAGATCGTGATCGTGGAAGGGGCCGGCGGTCTGGCCGTACCGCTGGACGACGGTTTCGACATGGCGTCGTTCGCACACATGTGCGCCATGCCCGTGCTCGTAGTCTGCCGGGCGCACGTGGGCACCTTGAACCACACCTTCCTCACGGTGCACTACGCGCGATCGCGCGGTCTCGAGGTGGCCGGGATCGTGGCCAATCGTCTCGACCGCACTCTGCACGATCCTTCGGTCGACACCAATGCCCGCATGATGGAGCGCATGTGCGGAGCGCCGGTCCTGGGCATGGTGCCCTTCCGGCCGGAGTCCGACACGCTCGAGGACGTGGTCGACACGTGCAATTCGTGTTTCGACATGGACGCATTCATGAACCGGGTGGGTCTGACCACGACGTCGAAGGGCTGATCCGGCTGGTGCTGGCCACGGATCGCCGGGAACCGTAACGTGGGCCGCCGTCATGGCGGCCCTTCTCCTATTCCATCTGGCTGGTGCGGTGCTCGTCGCGGGCTTCCGCTTCGGCCACGACGTCGACCTGGCCCTGGGGCTCGGTCCGCGCAGTTGGCCCATGCTCGCGGCCGTCACCACCGGACTGGCGGTGCTCGCGCTGCGCCGGCAGGCCCTGGCCGGCCGTGCGCCGTGGTCGTCCTTCGATCGCGCCGCGCTGTGGTCGCTGGTGGGCGTTGGACCCGTCGTCCTGTGGGCGATCGGCGACCGGGAGGCCTTCCGCGGCGTCGACACCTTCGTGTTCGCGGTCATGCTGGCGATCGGCGCGGCGGTGCTGGTCCGGCACCGGGTCCGCTGGACCCGCACGCGCCCCTGGTTCGGCACGGGTGGAAAGGCGGGCCGCTGGCTGTTGGCGGGCACGCTCGTCGCGGCGGTCCTGCTGGGGGGCGTGATCGCCGTCGGTGCACGCGGCGAGTCGGTGGACGGCATCGGCGGTTGGTTGCTCGCGCTGTCGACCTATCCGCTCTATGCCCTCGTGCAGCTGGGGGCCGCGCTCGCACTGCCGGTCTTCGTCTGGCGGCGCGACGGAGCGCCTCCGGCCGTCGTCGTTCTCGCCTGTTCCGTGCTCTTCGCGCTGATCCACGCACCCAACCCGGCGGCCGTCGTGCTCACGGGACTGGGCATGGCGGGGTGGGCCGCGGCGTACCAGCGGGGTGTCGGAATCGTGTGGACGGCCCTCTCCATGGGGCTGCTCGGCGCTCTCGCCGCCCAGGGGCTGCCGGAGCCCGTGAGCCGGAACATGCGGGTGAACGCGGGCTACGTGCTCGCTCTGCAGACCGAGCGGCACGTCGAGGCCTACGACGCGCGCGTGGCACGGTTGGCCTCGGAGTCCTTCCTCGAGGACCACGGAGGTCGCCTGCGGCCCTGGCTCGTGGCGGTCGCGCGCGAGGCCACGGGTGACGAGCCGGCTCCTGGGGTGCTCGACGACTGGGAACGACGGATCCGCCACGCCAATCGCGATCGGATCCTGCGGATGTTCCTCGAGAGTCAGGAGTTCCGCCGCCGGCACGGAATCGACCGTGTCTTCGAGGGCCGGGACCGGTCCTTGCTCTTCACGACCTTCGAACCCTGGCATCCGGCGCACGTGGCCTACGACAGCCTGCGCGCAGCGGATCCCGGCGCACGGGTCGATCTGTCCTTCGACGACTTCCTGCGCCGGGCGTACAGGGAGCTCCTGGGCCGTGAGGCCTCGCCGGAGGAGTTGCAGGGATGGTCACCCCGTCTGCCGCGGCGCGCTCGTGTGGAGGTCGTGAGGGTCGTTCTGCAACGGGCCGGGATCGAGGACCCCGCGCCGTGGAGGCGACCGGAATCCTGGCCCCCGTGGGCAGTTCCTTGACCCTTCTCGGCCCTCGCCACCGGCGACGCCTGGCCCTAGAATGGCGCCGCACCGCGGATCCGGTGTGGCCACGATCACGAGGACGCGAGAACCGATGAGCAGCGAACCCGACACGACATCCGGAGCCACAACGGGCGATGGCGAGATCAGTCTCGCGTCGGTGTTGAACATCCTGTGGCGCCGTCGCTGGATCGTGATCGCACTCCCCGCTCTGGGCCTGATCGCGGGGATCGTCTACGGCCAGGTCGTCACGCCACTCTACAAGGCCACGGCGAGCATCCGTCCCGGCATCACGGCGTTCGACCGCAACGGCGGCGGCCGGCGCGAGTGGCGTCTGAAGGACCTGACCCGCTGGTTCGACAGCGGCATGTATCGTCCGTACACCGGGGAGCTCATGGGTCGCGACCCCAGCGACGTTCCGCTGGTGCGTGCCGACTTCATCCAGCGTGGCCTGCAGAACATCCAGGGTGGCAACGTGATCACGCTGTCGGTGCTCGACGCCTCGCCCGAGAACGCGGTCGACGGACTGCAGGCGAGCCTGGCCGCCTTCACCGAGTACGCCATGAGCGACACGCTGTCGAACTCGATCGTCCTGACCCAGCGGGGTCTGGAGATCCAGATCGACGAATTGCGGCGCTATCAGTCGGTCCTGGAGGCCCGGGTCGACAGCGTGAACGCCGACCTGGCCGTGGCCCGGGTCGAGAGTCTGCAGATCGACGACGAAGAAGCGCGACTCGCCTTCGACATCACGCGGCTCCACGACAAGCGCGAGGTCATGACGCAGAGGAAGGTGGCGCTGGAACGGCGTCTGGTGCGGCTCGAGGACAACCGCGAGGAATTGATGCGCACGCGGGCTCGTGTGCGCGAGCGGGTGGCTCCCGACGCCTCGGAGGCGCCGTCCGGCGTGCGTCCGCAGGCGATGATCACCGACGCCGAGGTCCTGCGCGGCCTGGTGGCCAGCACTGCCCAGCTGGATCGCGAAGCGGCGGCCGTCTTCAGCCGGATCGACAGCCTGCAGCGCGAGATCGGCTCGGCCGAGCGCGAGGCCGTGTTCCTGGAGACCCGCAACCGTACGCTGGTCGCCTTCCAGCGCGCCGAAGCCGGCCGCCTCATGCACGACCTGCGAATGACACGTGACTTCGAGGTGCCCAACGCCATCCGCTCGGTGCAGCTGCGGATCCGCGAGAAGCTCGGTCAGCTCTATGCGCTGTCCCCGATCGAGAAGATCGGCCGGGTGCGGGTGACCGACGAACCCGTCCGCCCGCGGAAGAAACGCGCGATCACCATCCTCACCTTCCTCGGACTGGTCGGTGGGGTCGCCGGAGCCTACGTGTTCGACTACCTCTGGACCCACCGGCGGCGGATCTTCCACGACTGATCCTCAGGCGGCGGACGCGACGTGTGGCCGGCGTGTTCGCTCCAGACGATCCGCGCTGGCCGCGATCAACCAGCTCGCGAGCACCAGGAAGGTCGGGTTGTTCAGGTGTTCCTCGAACAGGAACAGCCCGGTGAGGTGTACGGCGAGCAGGGCCAGGAACCACTGCTCGGACTGCGCTCCGCGGTTCAGGCCCCAGGCCAGGTGCGCGAAGGCCACGACCAGGGCCAGCGCGAGCGGCACACCGAAGAACAGGCCGGCCTGGACGAAGGCGTTGTGCGTGGCCGTGAGCGCCGTCTCGTCGATCATCCGTCGTCGTGCTTCGCTCTGTCCCAGTCCCAGTGGGTGCTCCACGCTCAGCGCGAAGCCCACCCATGTACTGCGCACGCGCTCGAGCGCATTGGCCTGGAACGACGCGGTGTCGGACCAGCGCACCGCTCCGCCGGGCGGACCGATCGCGATCAGTGCAGGAATGGCGACCGCGGCCAGGAGTGCGCTGATCGCGACGCTTCGCCGTGGAGAGCGTGCGGTGGCCACTGCTGCCAGCACCGCCACGGCTGCGACCACGAGCGGGGATCGCGTGAAGGTCAGGTGCAGCGTGACGGCCAGTCCGGCGAGTGCGACCAACGGCAACCACAGTCCGTGGCGACCACGCAGGTAGAACCACAGGGCCGGAGGGAGGATGAGGCTGGTGACGGCCGAGGTCGCGCCGTAGTGCCGGTGCAGACCGGGTAGACGTGTCTGCTTGCCGACCCACGTGGCCATGTCCTGATCGCCGACCGACATGCCGAAGGGGCGCAGCAGCGCGTCGATCTGCAGGAACTGCATGAGCACCACGACGACGTTCGCACCGCAGCCCACGAGGAGGCCCCAGGCGAAGCGATCGAGGGCGCCGCGGTCTCGCAGCATCTCGACCAGCGCGATCGCCCACGGGATCGACAGCAACCAGCGCGCGGCCAGCACCGACGTCCCCCGGTCGCCGTCGAGGTAGGAGAAGAACAGCCAGATCAGGGGGAGCAGGTTCGCCGCTGCGAGCACCGCGAGGGGCAGCGCGCGCACGCCACGGTGATGGGCGCGGACCAGGACCCAGACCGCCAGCCCCGCGGCGATCAGGTCGGTGCCCCGCGGCGACGTTCCCGAGCCGGGAATCAGGTAGAGGTTCACGACCAGCAGGAATCCCAGCCACCAGGGAGCGGAGCGGATCCAGGTGGGAGTCGTCATGCAGAGCTTCCCGGGTGCAGGTCGTGGACCGCGGCAGTATCCGTTCGGCGTCGACCGTGGGTCAAGCGATGGGCGATCACCAGAAGCCGGGCTCGGGTGCACGGCGCAGGCCCGGCGGACCGATTTCGTCGACGGGAACGAACCACGGCACCTCGACCGGCTCTCGCGTCATCTCCAGGGCCCGCAGGATCACGGCCGACTGCCCATCGGGGTCGTCGGGTTCACCGAGTGGATACCCGAGATGCACGTCGCGCACCAGCACCCGCGGGGGGCGCACCTTGCGGCTCACGGGTTCGAGCGTGCTGATCGAAACGGTCGGGATCCCCGCTCGCTCCACCACGCTCTGGATCAGTCCCACGGACTGATGGCACAGGGGTCACACCGGCGTCAGCAGGACCAGGTCGGCCCGCGCCGTTTCGAGCGCGCGAACGATCGCTGGTGCCGAGCGCTGGATCAGCCGTGCCGGCGCGGAGATCGACCCCATGAAGCTGAAGTGCACCGGCGAGACGTCGCCGATCGCTCCCGCGGCGGCCAGGTCCTCGAGCCGCTGCAGGGGCAACGCGACGTTCGGATCGCGCTCGATTCCCGCCGTATCGAAGGCGTTGCTCTTGTGCGCGCTGCGGAGGGTGGCGAGGTCGGTGCCGCGTTCGATCACGCGGTAGCTGACGTCGCCTCCCTTTTCCTCGAGGTCGAAGGGTTCCTGGTCCGGGCCGTGGAAGGCGGCCGTGGTGATCGTCGCGACCCGGCTGTCACGGACCGGCTGCCGGAGACGCGCCCCCGGCCGCCAGTCCACCGAGCGGTAGCGATAGGTCCGCATGAGCACCTGGTGTCGTACGGACAGGTCCGAGAGTCGGGCCACTCGATTCGCTCCCGCTCGGTGTGGCGATCTTCGTTCAGCGGCTCGAACCCACGAGTCCGCGGCGTTCGAGCAGCGGCCGGATCTCGGGCTCGCGCCCGCGGAAGTCAACGTACAGCTCCATGCCCGGTGCCGTGCCTCCGCGCGACAGCAGCGTGCGGAAGCGCCCGGCCATCTCGCGGTCGAACAGATCGCCCTGCTCGAAGGCCGTGAAGGCGTCGGCGTCGAGCACCTCGCTCCACAGGTAGCTGTAGTAGCCCGACGAATAACCACCCGCGAAGACGTGTGCGAAGTAGGTATTGCGGTAGCGGGGGATGATCTCGTCGATCAGACCGATGCGGTCCATCTCGGCCTGCTCGAAGGCCACTGGATCGGCGACCTTCGCGGTGCCGTGTTCGAGGGTGTGCCAGGCCAGGTCGAGGTAGCTGGCGGCCAGGTACTCGGCGGTGGCGAAACCCTGGTTGAAGTTCGCCGCGGCCCGGATCTTCTCGATCAGCGCGTCCGGGATCGGTTCGCCGGTCTCGTAGTGGCGGGCGAACATCCGGAGCGTCTCGGGCTCGCCGAACCAGTTCTCCATGACCTGCGACGGAAACTCGACGAAGTCGCGCGGTACGTTCGTGCCGCTGAGCGAGGCGTAGGTCACGTCGCTCAGCAGGCCGTGCAGACCGTGCCCGAACTCGTGGAAGAGGGTCTTCGACTCGCTGAACGACAGGAGCGAGGGCCCGTCCTCGGTCGGCGGCGGGAAGTTGAAGTTGTTCGTCACGATGGGCGACACGTCACCGGTGAGCTTCTGCTGCATGACCAGCTCGTTCATCCAGGCACCACCGCTCTTGCTCTCGCGGGCGAAGAAGTCCAGGTAGATGATCCCGATGTGGGTGCCGTCGGCCTCGACGACCTCGAAGGCCTGCTGGTCGGGATGCCACTTCGGCATGTCCTCGAGTTCGACGAGGCGGATGCCGAAGAGCTTCTCGGCCACGGCGAAGCAGCCGTCGCGGACCGCGGTGAACTCGAAGTACGGGCGCGTCTCCTCTTCGTCGAGGTCGAAGCGCGCCTTGCGGACCTTGTTGGCGTAGTAGCGCCAGTCCCAGCCGCGGAGCCGGTCGTCGATCCCGTCGGCCCGCATCATCTCCTGCAGGGCCGCCCGTTCCTCCTTCGCCACGCGCAGGGCGGGTTCCCAGACCTGGTCGAGAAGGTCGAGGACGCGGTCGGGGGTCTCGGCCATGTTGTCGCTCAGGACGTAGTGGGCGTGCGTGGGGTATCCCAGCAGCCGGGCGCGCTCGGCGCGCAGTTCGGCCATGCGGGTGAGCAGCGGGTTGTTGTCGTGCTCGTTGCCACGGTTGGCGCGCATGGCGTAGCCCTCGAAGACCTTCCGGCGCATCTCGCGGTTCGGCGAGTACTCCAGGAAGGGATTGCAGCTCGGGCGCTGCAGCGTGAAGACCCAGCCCTCTTCGTAGCCGCGACGCCTCGCCTCGGCCGCGGCAGTGCCGCGCAGGCTGCCGGGCAGGTTGCCCAGGTCGTCCTCGTCGGTCACGCGCAGCTCGAAGGCGTTGGTCTCCTCGAGCAGGTTGTCGCCGAACTGCTGGCTGAGCGAGGCGAGCTCGGCGTTGATCTCTCGCAGGCGCTCCTGCGCGGTGTCGTCGAGGGCCGCGCCGCTGCGCACGAAGCGCTTGTGGGTCTCCTCGAGCAGCTTGGCCTGTTCGCCCGTCAGGTCGAGGCCGTCGCGCTGGTCGTACACGGCCTTCACGCGCTCGTACAGGCGCGGATCGAGCACGATGGCGTCGGAGTGACGCGCGAGTTCGGGCGAGATCACGCGGTTCGTCTCGCGCAACGTGTCGTCGGTGTTCGCCGCCTCGACGGCGTGGAAGACGTTCGACACGCGCTGCAGGTCGGCGCCGGCACGCTCGAGCGCCTCGATCGTGTTGGCGAAGGTCGCGGGCTCGGTCGACGCGGCGAGGGTCTCGATCTCGGCGCGATGGCGCTGCATGGCCTCGCGGAAGGCCGGCAGGTAGTCGTCACTGTCGATCGCGTCGAAGGGGGGAACGCCGAAGGGGGTGTCCCATTCCGCCAGGAGCGGATTGTCGGAACCGGTCATCGTGGAATCCGCCTGGGCAGGGGCGAGGAGCGCGCACGCGATGATCGTGCACGCGAGCGCGAGGAGGGTTCTCTGGCAACGCATGGTCCACGGCCTTTCGTCCGGGCCGGTGTCCGGTCCGGGCTCGTGAGACGGTATGGTGACTGCCGGGAACGACCCGACACCGTACACCAAACGTTCGGGGCCGGCGATGGTGCCTCCGTGATGTGCGGCGCGGCGCGGCTTCCGTGTCGATTCCGTGATCCGGGCCCGGTGTGAAGCATTCGAACCATTCAGATCGTCCACCGCGCGGGTGCCGACTCCAGCGGCGCCGACGAGGAAGTCATGGAGAACTCCGGTGGGGAGTGCATCGTCGAGCGCTGTGCCGGTCCCACCGCCGTGCAGGGCTTCGCCGCCGGCCTGCTCGGTCGAGAAGTGGATCTGCAGTACCGCAGGGACATCACCGTCGACGCCTTGCCCACCCAGGAACTGCAGTTCGGATTCTCGCAGAGCGAGACCGAGGAGACCGTCGTCGAGACCCAGCAGATGGACGAGTGGGTCTACGAGTTCCGCGTGGTCGGCGACAGTGGGTTCCGCGACCGCATGGCTTTCGACACCGTGGATCCGGACGACCCATGGGGTCACCTGACCCAGGTCTTCGGGCCGGACTTCGGCGACGCGGGTTCGACCTTCGACGCCGAACACGAGGCGCTGTGTCCGGAGGACCAGATGTTCTGGTTCGACGACATGACGGCGGGGCTGTTGACGTCGCCGTTCGGGGAGGCGTTGACGCAGTAGGTTCGCAGGCCGGCCTCGGTGCCGGTGATGGATTCGTGAGAGCCCGCGCGGTGGCAGCCGTGCGGGCTTTCGTGTGGGTGGTGCAGCGAACGGCAGTGGGGCGTGCGTCACTTCCGCGGCGGAAGCGTTCCTGGTCGTGGGGACGGAGTGGGGACGTTCCGCGTCGGAACCCCGGAGTACGGTCGGCCGCTTCGTTTGGTGCCTCGAACACGAGCGCCGGTTTTCGCCGTATCTCACGTTTCGTTCCGTTCGCGCACACGTTTCGTCACGGAACCGGGGTCGAAGTGCTCGGGTGGGGTTGCGATACTCCAGAACTCCTCTCCGATGCTTCGTCTCGGGGCACCGCGCCGTCGCTTCCCCTTCGTGCGCCCCGACATGGCTCCCTCACGAACGTCTACGGATCCCGGTTCGATGGACCGCGGTCCGTCACCATGATCCACATTGCAAAGGTGGTTGTTCCGTGAAGAGTCTGATGAAGACGGCGCTCGCATGCGTCGTGATCGCGGCCCTGGTGCCATCGGTGCACGCGCAGCCGGGTGGCGATGTCGGCATCTACTTCGACGAAGAAGGCACGGTGCGGGGGCGCAACGTCGTCCCCGGAGTTCAGTTCGACGTCTACGTCGTCGCGGATCAGATCGTCGGTGGCCTGAAAGCCTACGAATTGTCGGTGAGTGGGGTGGAAGAGGCCGGCCTGTTCCAGCTCGGCTTTTCGCTCTACGGGCCCGCGCCCTTGAACATCGGCGACGCTCAGGCCCAGAACTTCATCGTCGGAACCGGTGCTTGCATGCCGGAGACGACCGCGACGCTCGTGACACTCACCCTCCTGGCGGTCCAAGACGTGCCGGACGACTCGAGGCTCTGCGTCGGCCCCGCGAATCCGACCAGCTTCGACCCACCCGGGCCCGGCTACTCGGACTGCAACAACCAGATCGGAACGTTCACGCTGGTCGGTGACGGTTGCGCCGTCCTCGATCCCACCCAGCCCCCCGACTACGAGGTCGAACTCTCGCTCGACACCGTCAACGCGCAGATCGGCGGCACGGTAAGCATGCCCGTCGGCGTGTCCCAGATCCCCGTGGCCAAGTCGGACCCGTCGCAGCTCGCCGGGATCGACCTGGAGCTGCATTGGGATCCGGTCTTCGCCGCACTCGAGGACGTGCGGGTCACCGGGACCACGCACGACTGGCTCGTGGAGTTCAACGCCGGGTCCGGCACGGCGGACATCTCGGCGGCGAGCACGAGTCCGGTCTCGATTCCGGTGGATGTCGAGGAGCCGGTGCTCGAACTCGACTTCCGCGGCGGCAATGTCGAAGGCTTCACCGACGTCACCATCACGTCCAGCCGGCTCTTCGACATCGGTCAGGGGGCAATCCCCCACGTCACCGATGGGGGCCGTATCTTCGTCGGCTGCGACAAGGGCGACCCGGTCGAGGACGACGAGATCAACTCGGCCGATGCGATCCGCACGCTGCTCATCGCGCTGGGCTCGTACGATCCCACGCCGCTGCAGTTCTGTGCGTCCGACATGGACTCCGACAACACCGTCGACGTCGGCGATGCCGTCCTCGTGCTGCAGACCGCCGTCGGCCTCCTCACGCCGGACCGGCAACGGGGCCAGGAGCCGGACCTCTTCCTGCGCGGTGGCAGCGAGCCCGGCGAGGTCTTCCTGCAGTACAGCGCGGCCGCGGGTGCGGACATGCTCTTCGCCTACGATCCCGAGCGCGTTGCCTTCGAATCGGCGACGGTCGTGGAGGGCAACGGCCTGGTCGCCAGCAACGACGAGAAGAGTGGCGTTCTCCGCCTGGGCTTCGCGTCGGCCCGCGCCGGCCACGGAACCGTGCGCCTGCAGTTCGACGTGGCGGAGTTCGGCGAGACGATGGCGGTGAAGTACGCCGCGGCCTACGACGAGTTCGCCGACCGTCACCTGGTGCCGCTCGACGACCACGAGTTCGTGTTCGGGGTGACCGGGGTGGACGACGTTCCGGGTCTCGGGCGCGGGATCGACTTCGTCGGCGGCCGGCCGAATCCGTTCAACCCCGCCACGGAGCTCCGCTTCGAGCTGGCCGCGCCGGGTGCGGTGCAGGTGTCGATCTTCGACGCCGCGGGTCGCCGGGTGCGGACGATCGACGTCGACCCGCTTCCCGCCGGTGAGCACGGCGTGCGCTGGGACGGCACCGACGACCAGGGCCGCGTGGCCGCGAGCGGCGTGTACCAGGTGCTCGTCGAATCGTCGGTGGGGGCGGATCGTGGGCGCGTCATCATGTTGAAGTAACGCGCCGGCGATTCCCACCACGCAGAGGCCCATCCGGATCCAGCCGGGTGGGCCTCTGCGCACCCTCGAGCCCACGGGTGGAGGGGTCCGTGGTCCACCGCGTCTCGAGCGTTGCGGTCCCGCCGTTCCGAAAGTGAGATGTCGTTCGTGCGCTGGTTGTCTCCGCGACGGCGTCTGGTAGTCTCGGGTCGGGCTCCCGTAGCCCGAGGTTGGCCCGTTCATGAGCAGAAAACGACCGCGACCGTCAGCGATGGTCGCGGCCTTCATCGCCCTGGCCCTCCTCCTGCCGGTCTTGCCGCGCGGAGCGACGGCGGCCACCGTCCACGACCACTGGACCACCGAACTCGACCTGCGCTACCACGCCGGTGACGACGCCGTCCGCGGGCGTTGGACCGAGCGTCTGTCGGTGACGGTGGGCGACGACGTCGACATCGGTGAGATCGCACGGGTGACGGTCGTCGACGAACCCTACCAAAAGCTTCACGGCTTCCGGGCCACGCTCACCCGACCCGACGGGACCACTCGGACCTTCCGACGCGATGATCTGGGTTGGGCCACCTGGAGCGCTGGCTCCCGGATGCTGGTCCGTGTCGAATCGCGGATGCGCTCGACGTTGATCCCGTCGGTCCGCGTCGGCGATCGACTCGACGTCCGCATCGATTACGTCGTCGACCGTCTACACGGGATTCCCCCGGTCGGTCTCCACGACACGGGACACCCCACGCGGGAACGGACGCTGCGCGTCCGGCATCCGAACGACCACCGTCTGCTGTGGTCGGTGCGGGGACCGGATCCGTTGCTTCGAACGGTCGAGGTCGACAGCACGCAACAGGACGACGCCGTGGTCGTTCGCTGGACGCTGCGAGACCTTCGGCCGCACCCGGCCGAGGCGCTCGCGCTCGGACCACCGGGTGGAGGACTGCAGTGGACGGCGGCGTTCGCCGAGACGAGCGAGACCGCGCGCGCCGATGCCTTCGCGGCGGGTCCTGCCTGGTTCACGGTCGGCAAGGGCTACGCGCGGCGCATCGCGCCCACCCTCGAAGCCAACGACGAGATCGTGGCTGCTGCCCGCGAAGTGGTCGTGGGAGCGACGAGCAACGCCGAACGCATCGAACGCCTGTACCGCCACGTCCAGTCGAGTTGTCGATATCTGGGTCTGTTCGAGGGCCTCGGTGGGATCCTTCCCGAACCAGCGTCCACGACCTTCGAGCGTCGCTACGGCGACTGCAAGGGACTGGGGACGCTGCTGATCGCGATGCTGCGCGCGGTGGACGTCGAGGCGCACCCGGTGCTGGTAGCGGCCGATCGCTGGATCGATCCCGACGTCCCGAACATGACGCAGTTCAATCATTTCGCGGTGTGGGCGGAAGACGGTCGAGGCGGTGTGTGGCTGGACCCGACCTACGACGGCCTTCCGGCCGGTCTGTTTCCCACGCGGAACGTGGTGTCGCCGGTCCTGGTCCTCCGGCCTGGAGCGGTGCGCTTGGTCGAGGTGCCGGCCGACGTTGCCCGACGTGGTCGCGTCGAGGTCGAGATCGACGGTCGGATCGATGCGGACGGTCGGTGGCAGATCTCGCTCCGTGAGACGCGGACCGACAACGCACGCCTGATGGCGACGCTGGCGGAACGTGAGCACACGACCGAGGAGCGACGTCAGCTCCACGCCGATCGTCTGCTCGACCGCGGGCTGCGCGCGGCCGTCGCCTCCGTCGACGTTCAGGGCCGCGACGACTGGGGCGCACCGCTACGTGTCCACGTCGAGGCGCTGGCCCGGACACCGCTGCCGCGCGCCGGGCGGCGCATGTTCTTCCCGCGGCGGATCCTCCCCGTGCGTCGCTTCGATCTGAGGCCGGCCACGCGTCGGACACCCGTCGACCTGCGGTCTCTTCCCGACCGCGTCGAGCGCTGGCGACTGCAGCTGCCTCCCGGCACAACGGTGACGGCCGATTCCCTCGAGGCCGAAGGTGCCGGATCGCGTGTGCGCACGAGGTGGTGGGTCGACGGCGATGTCCTGTTCCTCGAACGTCACCTGCAGCTCCGACCGCGCGTCGTGCCCGCCGACAGTGTGTCCTCCCTCGCAACCGTCCTCGACACCGTCCGCGACAGCGAGGCCGGCCATGTCGAGATCCGTTTCCCCGAAGCCTCGGAGTCCGAACGATGAACGCCCCACGAACCCGATTGCCGAGCGCTCCCGTTCTCGCCCTGATCCTGTTGACCTGCTTCGTGACCGAGGGGTCGACCGCCGACCGCGACTTCATGCTGAGTCAGCGTGGCGACGACGCGCTGCGAGCCTACTGCGAGAAGGTGATCCCCTTCGCCGAGCAGGCGCGCGAGGAAGGAACCACGGGCGCCGTCATCCTGGTCGACACGCACCTCCTGGACATCCAGGATGAGCACAGCACGTTCCAGAACAACCGCCTGCTCACCCGTCTGGACGAACTCGACGAGGACGTTGCAACGCAAGCGATCCCGGTGCAGGGGATCGAGGTCGAGAAGGTCGAGGCCTTCGTCGTGCGACGTGATGGCTCGATCGAGCGCTTCGATCTCGAGGACGACAAGATCCGTCTGACCGAGGAGGAGGTCGACCTCGGCCGCCGTGTCGTGATCGGGTTTCCCCAGGTCGAACCCGGGGACGTGTTCGGCTACAGCCTGCAGACACGTCTCGACTCGAAGCTCTACCAGAAGCGCATCGATCTCGCGGACGAATGGCCCGTCCGGTACGGGCAGATCCACGTGCTGACGGGCAATCGCCTCGCCTACAACGTCTGTCCGCAGAACATCGACGCCGACGAGTACCGTCTCGAGGCGGTCGAGAAGGACCGGACGTATCCCACGTTGTCGAAGTTCACGTGGGCCCGGCAGGCCGCCGTCGGTGACGATCCGATGGCTCCGCCCCGCGACATCCGCACGCCCCATGTGTGGATCGCCCACTACGGTGACTACGACCTGGATTGGGCGAGCTGGTTCATCAACAACAACTGGAACACCTGGGCCACGTCGCTGTGGGCGTCGACCATGCTGGACGACGAGATCCACGACGACGTGGTCGCCCTGGCCGAAGAGGTCACGGAGGGGATCGAGGACCCGATCGGGCGGGCCGACGCCCTGCACACGTGGGTGCAGGACGAGATCGTCCTCGCCGACGCGCTGGAGATCGGGTCGGAGGCCGGATTCACGCCGTCGGAGGAGATCGTCGAGCGTCGAACCGCCACCGGACTCGAGAAGTCCATGCTCCTGAACGATCTCATGCGCGGAGTCGACCTCGAACCCGTGCCGATGCTCCTGCGCGCCGCCTCCCTGGGCGGGTTGGACGCGGCGAATCCGGGACTTTGGCAGTTCAGTCACCTGGCGCTGGTCCTTGCCGGCGAATTCGAGTCATCGGCGGATCAATGGTACTGCCCAGCCGCCCCGGGGTGTCCACCCCGAGCCCTTCCGCCGGACCTGCGCGGTGTGCAGGCCTTGCACGTGGTGAAGGATCCCCAGGAGGTCTACGACGATGCGATCTCCGCGGCGGTGCGCTCGAGTTCGGTTCCCGAGACCCAGATGAGGAATTTCCAGAGGCACATTGCTGCATCGGGCATCGCGCGCTTCGTCCGGACGCCCGGCGATCCCGACGAGACGGTCGGGCACACGACGGAGATCCTGCAACTCGATCCCGTTCGTGAGGTCTTTCGGGCGGAGGTCGTGGCCGACGGCTTCACCGCGCTGACCCGGCACCGCACGGTCGACGACCTGCACGGCACCGCCGAGACATGGTGGTCGAACCGCTTCCCGGACGACGAGATCACCGTAGCCGGGGTCGATCGTGATCTGTCGACGCCGGGTCGGATCCGGCTCGAGGTGTCGTCCGAGCTCGAGGCCGGTCCGATCCCCGAGGCGCAGGGGGACGTGTGGATCCTGGACGTGGCTTCGTTCTTCGGTGAGACGCCGCTCTCCGGTCTGCAGCTCGGAAGTCGCCGCTCGTCGCTCTGGATTCCCCGCAGCGAGGAGTTCGTCTTCGAGACCTGGCTCCCGCTTCCGGACGGATGGTCGTCGGCCCGGCTCGCGGCTCCGGCCACCGTCGAGGGTGAGACCTTCGGCTATTCCCTGGGCGTCGCGGTCGACGAGGGTCGTGTGTGTGTACGGCGGGAGATCCGTTTGCGGCGCAGCGATCTCGAACCCGACGACTTCGACACCGAACGCGAGGCCTGGCGGAAGGCGATGGACCTCGAGTCGACCCCCCTCGTGCTGGAGCGGATGGACACGGGGAAGTAGCGATCGAGTGTGGCGTCTGCGGTCGCAGAGGCTGCCCGCCAGGTGCCTTCGGGTCCGGTGCACCGGCCTGTCCGGGCATTGGCACCACGGTCTGCCGGGCGCGCCCAGACCGCCGACCCGTGAAGCCCCGATGGTCGGCTCGGCGGCGCTCGCCTAGCTCACGCTCCGAGCGCACGATCCGACCGTCCGGGCCCGTGGGACCGGGCGGATGCCCCCGACTGAGGAGGACCCCATGCCACGCCTGAAGGACAAGGTCGCCCTGGTCACCGGCGGCGCCCTCGGGATCGGCCGCGAGAGCTGTCTCGCGCTGGCCCGCGAAGGTGCCGCCGTGGCCGTCACCGACGTCAAGACCGACGAGATCGAAGAAGTGGCCGCCACGATCGGCGACGAAGGCGGTACGGCCGCCGCCTGGGAGCTCGACGTGAGCGACGAGGAGCAGGTGCAGAAGGTCTTCGCCGCGGTCGTCGAGGAGTTCGGCAGGCTCGACGTGGTCGTGAACAACGCCGGGATCGCCGGACCCAACAAGCCCACGCACGAGATCGAACCGGAGGAATGGGATCAGCTCATGGCCGTGAACGTGCGCGGCGTGTACCTGTGCACGCGCGCGGCGATTCCGCATCTGCGCTCGGCCGGCGGCGGATCGATCATCAATCTGTCGTCGATCTACGGAATCGTCGGGGCTCCGGATCTTCCGCCCTACCACGCGTCGAAGGGCGCGGTCCGGCTCATGACGAAGACCGACGCCCTGCTCTACGCCGAGGACTCGATCCGTGTGAACAGCGTGCACCCGGGCTACATCTGGACACCGCTCGTCGAGGAGCTGGGCAAGGAGCACCCGGACGGTGTCGAGGCCTTCCGGCGCGAACTCGACGCGAAGCATCCGATCGGTCACGTCGGAGAGCCGGCGGACATCGCCCACGGCATCGTCTACCTGGCCTCGGACGAGTCGAAGTTCGTCACCGGCAGCGAGCTGGTGATCGACGGCGGCTACACGGCGCAGTGATCGAGCAGGTGTGGGCTGGGGAGATCCCCCGGCTCCGCGCACGGACCGTCCCCGCGCCGCCCGCCACGCGGCATCGCTAGGCTGTGCACTCCCCGGCCGGCGACCGACGATCGCGACCTGGATCGCCGGCAGGCCCCGACGCAAGGAGGTCCCCCGTGGACATTCCCCGCATCGAACCGACGGTTGCGCACCAGCACGCCTCGGAAGGCGATGCCCTGATCGTGTGCGCCTACGACGACGAGAAGAAGTGCGACGACCTCGGCGTCTCCGGCGCGATCTCGCTCCACGAGTTCGAGGATCGTGCCGAGGACCTCGACCGTCGTCGCGAGATCATCTTCTACTGCAACTGACCCAACGACGAGAGCTCCGCCCGTGCGGCGGACCGATTCGCCGAGCAGGGGTTCGAGAACGTCGAAGTCGTCGCTGGCGGCTACGACGCGTGGGAGAAGGCAGAGCTGCCCACGACCTGAGCTCGACGACCCCGGCCGGCCGGTCTCCGGTCGGCCGGGAGTCAACCCAGGAGGTGCCCCCATGGCCACCGAGGCCTTCGCCATGACGAGTCCCGCGTTCGCCGAGGGCGCGATGATCCCCACGCGCTACACCTGCGACGGTGAGGACGTCTCACCCCCGCTCGACTGGGGCTTTGCGCCTCCCGGGACACGCAGCTACGCCCTCATCGTCGACGACCTCGACGCCCCGTCGGGAATCTTCACCCACTGGCTGCTCTTCGACCTCCCTGCCGAAGCCGACGGACTGATCGAGAACGTCCACGAGCTCGGCACCGAGGGCCGCAACGACTTCCAGAAGAAGGGCTACGGCGGTCCGTGCCCGCCCACCAAGGAAGGCGACCACCGCTACCGCTTCCGCCTGCTGGCCCTCGACGTCGACGAGCTCGACGTGTCGAAGGGCACCGACCGCGCCAGCCTCGAGGTGGCCATGCGCGGACACGTGCTCGACGAGACGGTGCTCATGGGTCGGTACGCGCGCGGCTGACCAGGCAGTCGACGCCGGCCGATCGACCGACCTATCCGAGGAAGCGCCAGCCCGCGATCACGCCGAACGCGATCAGCGTCAGCGTGAACGGGAGCATGAGCGGCAACCGGGCCCGGTCCTCGTCGTAGCCGGGTTCGTCCGATTCCACCCGCTCGGGCCAACCGGGGATCCAGTCGGTCGGATCCCGGAAGGCCGCAGCGAGACGCGAGGCCAGCGCGTGTACCCGGGCGTGCGCCCCGTCGAAGACCGCGCCCACTCCGTGCACGAACACCGCGCGCACCGCCGGAGCGGGCTTGCGGTAGAGGACGTCGGTGTCCATCGAGATCGTCGGTTGGCCGCCGAGCTTCGGGATGAACAGGTAGAAGACGAAGAAGGTGAACAGGAGCATCTGCACCGCCTCCATCACGTGCGGTGCGGTCCACGGATCCCAGTGCACCTCGTAGGGCAGATGGGCGTAGAGCAACCCGGGGGCCACGCCCATGATCGTGCAGAAGAAGGCCGCCACGGCCATGGCCACGACCATGTTCACCGGCGCCGGCTTCGGCCGGATCCCGTGGTCCTCGCCCATCCACGTGCCGTAGGGCAGCTTCAGGCCGGTGTGCAGGAAGGTCCCGACACTCGCCAGCATGAGCAGCAGGAACGCCCAGTCCCAGTGCAGCTCGCCGGCGGCGGCCACCACCATGCTCTTGCTGATGAAGCCGTTCCAGAGCGGGAATCCGGAGATCGAGAAGGCGCCGATCATGTACAGGCCGAACACCAGTTTCTGGCGTTTCCAGAATCCGCCGAGTTCGGTGAGCTTCTCCCGCCCCGTGGTGTGGATCACCACGCCGGCGCCCATGAACAGCAGCGCCTTGTACAGGATGTGGCTCACGGCGTGGGCGGCCGCGCCGTTGACGGCCATCGCCGTGCCGATCCCCACGCCGGCGACCATGTAGCCCACCTGGCTGATGATGTGGTAGCCGAGCAATTCGCGGATGTCGTTGGCCAGCACGGCGTAGACCACGCCGTACAGCGCCATCACCACGCCGGCCACGGCCAGGATCTCCCAGCCGGTGAAGCCGCGGATCAGCGTGTACACGGCGGTCTTGGTGGTCAGGGCCGAGCAGAAGATGGCGCCGGTGACCGTGGCCCGGGGGTAGGCGTCGGGCAGCCAGGGCCCCAGCGGTGGTACCGCGGCGTTCAGGCAGAAACCGATCAGGATCAGCCAGGCGGCCAGACCGCCCTCGCCGGGCGCGAAGCGCTCGAAGGCGATCGAGCCGGTGGCGTCGAGGTGCAGCAGCACGCCCCCCAGCAACACCGCGCCGCCCACGAGATGGACCAGGATGTAGCGCCGGCCCGCGGCCTCGCTCTCGGGATTGCGGCGGGCCCAGATCAGCACCACCGAGCTGACGGCCATCAGCTCCCAGAACACGTACAGCGTCAGGTAGTCGCCGGCGAAGGTCACCCCCAGCGCACCGGCGTTGTACAACAGTGCGGCCACCTGCTGGCGGGTGTCGCGCTGGTGCAGGGCGTAGATCCCCGCGATGATCCCGATCAACGAGAAGATCTTGCCGAAGACCAGCGACAGCCGGTCGACGCGCAGCAGCGTGAGGTCCTGCCCGCCGACGCCCACGACCAGACGCGCGCCGTCGGGGAGGTTCCACACGTACCACAGCGTGATCGCCGACAGGATCACGGCCGCGTACCCGCGGATGCGGGACGGCAGGAGCAGGATGCCCACCCCACCGATCACCAGGATCGCGGCGGGCGGCCAGGAGTCGGTGGCGAAGGTGTCGGGATGCAGGACGGGGGCCAGGATGCGCCCATGCTCGCCGCCGTGACCGCCGCCCTCGGTGGCGGCCATGGCCACCATCGATCCGGCCAGCAGGACGAAGGTCACGACCACCAACAGTCGAGCCGCGGTCGAGGACGCCAGGAATCTACTCATAGAAGTCCTCGTCCTTCTGCAGGAAGACGTGGCCCAGCCACTTGCTCACGATCACGATCGCCGCGCAGCCGGCGGCCCCGAAGAGTGACCACCAGCCCGGAATGGCGCTCCACCAGCCGTGGTGCTCGCCGTGCGGCAGGAAGTAGGGCAGCGCGATCACGATCGCGCCGCTGGCGGCGGCGAAGATCCAGCCGCGCGTGCTCGGAGTCTTCAGCTTCACGACGTACCTCCCGTGACGGCCGCCGAGATCGAGCGCGCCAGGTCCCAGGCGTGCACGCCGAAGTTCGGGGCCACGCCCAGGACCACCGAGATGATCGCGGTCAGCGCGAGTGGCACCACCATGAGCGGCGAAGCCTCGCCGAAGCGGTCGAATTCCTCGTTGCGGCGGAAGAAGGCCACGTGGACGATCGGGAAGAAATAGGCAGCGTTCAGCACGCCGCTGAGCAGCAACAGACCCATGAAGATCGTCTGGTCGGCCTGCATCGAACCCACGGCCAGGTACCACTTGCTCACGAAGCCGTTCACGCCGGGCACTCCGGCCAGTCCCAGGCTGCCCACGGCGAAGGCGAGCATGGTGATCGGCATCTGCCGGCCGATCCCGTGCATGTCGCTGATGTTCTCCTTGTGTGCGCGCACGTAGATCGCACCGGCGCAGAAGAACAGGGTGATCTTCATGGTGGCGTGGAACATCAGGTGCATCACGGCACCCGACCAGCTCGCGCTGGTGAGCAGCGCGGCGCCCAACACGATGTAGCTCAGGTGCGCCACCGTGCTGTAGGCAAGCCGTCGCTTCAGATTGTCCTGCCGCAGGGCGAGCAGCGAACCCACCGTCAGCGTGATGGCGGCCGCCCAGGCCAGCACCGTCCACACGTCGATCTCGCGTAGCAGTTCGGGGCCGAACACGTAGCCGGTCACGCGCAGCACACCGAACACGCCGGCCTTCACCACGGCCACGGCGTGCAGCAGCGCACTCACCGGCGTGGGTGCGGCCATGGCGGCGGGCAGCCACGAGTGCAGCGGCATGATCCCCGCCTTCACGCCCACCGCGAGCACGAAGAGCAGGAACAGCCAGCGCAGGCTGGTCTCCGACAGGTCCGTGGCGCCCAGGAACCCGCCGGGCACGAAGTCGGTGTTGCCGCCGGTGGCCGACACCGACCAGGCCACGGCGAGCAGGAGAGCCAGGCCGGCGGGCAGGGTGTAGGAGAGGTACTTCCGGGCGGCCGTGATCGCCGCCGGGGTCTCCTTGTGGATCACCAGCGGGTAGGTGGCCAGCGTGAGGATCTCGAAGAAGACCACGAAGGTCAGCAGGTTCGCCGAGAAGCAGATCCCGATGGTGGCCGACAGACACAGCGCGAAGCTGGCGAAGTAGCGGGTCTGTTTCTTCTCGCCCGCGCCCCGGACGTAGCCGATCGAGTAGAAGCTGGTGAGGAACCACAGCACCGACGCCACCACGGCGAACACATAGCCCAGCGTGTCGACGCGCAGCGCCAGTTCGATGCCCGGCGAGATCTCCCAGAGCTGCACCACCGCCTGCTCGCCCGCGAGCACCCACGGCAGCATCGACAGCACCAGCACCGCCTTGATCGCCGCGGCGACCAGCGTGAAGGCCTCGCGCAGGTTCGGACGGCGGTCGCTGGCCACGATCAACGGGATCGCGATCAACGACACCAGGACCGCCCAGAGCGGGCGTACCGATTCGATCGTGGTGGGGGAGACGACGTCGATGGGCATCAGGTGACCTCAGAGTGGCCAGGGCAGATCGGCGGGCAGGGCCAGGCGCAGGATCGTCGACACCAGCCAGGCGTTGGCCAGGCCGAGCGCGAGGACGCCGACGCCGAGCACGAGCACCGGCGCCCGCATGGACAGGGGCGGATCGACCACTGCCGTCACGGGGGCGCCGTCCTCGCCCTCGGGAGCGGGGCGGGCGTAGATCCGCTCGAGCACGCGGAAGAAGTAGACCGCGGTCAGCAGACTACTCGCGAGGATCAGCACGACCACGACCCATTGCCCGGCCGCGATGCCGCCGAGCACCAGGTACCACTTGCTGAAGAAGCCGTTCGTGGGTGGGACGCCCACCATGGCCAGCGCGGCCAGGGTGAAGGCGGCGAAGGTCCAGGGCATCCTGCGGCCCAGACCGGTGTAGTCGCGCAGGCGCACGGTGTCGGCCTGCAGTTGCACGCTCCCGGTCACCAGGAACAGGCAGGACTTCATGATCGCATGGTTCAGGATGTGCAGCATGGCGCCCACCAGCGCCAGGGGCGTGGCCAGGCCGATGCCGACGCCGATGTAGCCGACCTGCGCGATCGAGCTGTAGGCCAGCATGCGTTTGGCGTCCTTCTGCGCGATCGCCATGACGCTGCCCACCACGATCCCCGCGAGTGCCATCCAGGTGATCGCCGGTCCCAGGCCACCGGCACCGTGGAGCGACCACTCGTGGCCGTAGACGAAGTACAGCACGCGGATCATCACGTAGGCGCTGACCTTGGTCATGAGCGGCGCGATGATTGCCGTGCTGGTGCTGCTGGCGTAGGTGTAGGCGTCGGGCAGCCAGAGGTGCATGGGGAACAGGGCCATCTTCAGGCCCAGCCCGCCGACCATGAACACCACCGAGATCCACAGGGCCGGGTTCGACTGGAGTTCGCCCAGTCGCCCCGCGACGTCGAACATGTTCAGGCTGCCGGTGAGCACGTAGAGGTAGCCCACACCCAGCAGGTAGAACGAGGCCCCGAGCGTTCCCAGCAGCAGGTACCGGAACGCCGACACCGGGGCCTTCTTGTGTCCCACGGCCATGAGCGCATAGCCGGCCAGGCTACTGACCTCGAACCACACGTACAGATTGAAGAGGTCGGCCGTGATCACCATGCCGGTCAGGCCCAGCAGCATGACCAGGAGCATGCCGTAGAAGGTCGACTCGCGCTCGGGGTTCTCGCGGCGGACGGCCGTGCCGGCGTAGACGCACACCAGCAGCGACACGAGTGCGATCATGGTGATCACGAAGGCGCTGAGGGCATCGAGGTTCAGTTCGATGCCCACCGGCGGTTCCCAGCCCGCCATGCGGTAGTGGAGCGGACCGAGCGTGAGCACGCGCTCGAGTCCGTAGATCGCGGTGCCCAGGAAGGTGAGCAGCGTGAGCAGCGTGGCCGGATACGCCAACCGGCGCTTCCAGTAGCCGAGGGCGGCCACGAGGAACGCCCCCACCATCACCACCAGCAGGCCCAGCGCCGGTGCCTGGTGGTCCATCGTCGGCCCGAAGGCCTGGGCGGCGTCCCGCGGTGCGCGCGAGACCTCGGCGGCGAGTGAGAGCAACACCGACTCCATCCCGATCCTTCCCGACTACTCGGACCGCAGGCGGCGCAGGAGTTCGTCTTCTTCCAGGGTTCCGAAGCGGCGGTGGATCACGGTGAGCAGCGTCAGGGCCACGCCGGTGGTCGCGACCGACACGACGATCGCGGTCAGCATGAGGCCGTGCGGGATCGGATTCATGTACTGCTCGGCCTCGCTGCCGACCTCGGCGGAGTACACCGGTACGCTCGCACCCGTCTTGTAGGCATGCACGATGAAGAACAGGATGATCGCACCCTGGAAGATGTTCATTCCGATGAGCTTCTTCACCAGGTTGTGCTTGAAGACCATCCCCCACAGTCCGATCAGGATCAGGACCGAGGTGGCCACGTAGGGCCAGCGGTCGACGAACAGGGCCTGGAGTTCGCTCATCGAAGGGTCTCCTCTTCCGTTCCGGCCGCGGCGTCCGTCTGCGACTGCGGGCGATGACTGATCACGAGTTCGTCGAAGATCGACACCAGCGCGCCCATCACGGCGAAGGCGATTCCGATCTCCACGAGCAGGATGCCCGTGTTGTGCAACCAGTCGGGCGCCATGCCGAAGGGCAGCATGTCGTACTCGAGAAAGTTGCCCCCGAACGGCATGTCGCCCAGGCCGGTGATCAGGTACAGGAGGATGCCCGTGATCGCGAAGGGCATGGCCAGTCCGCGCCGGAAGCTCGGCTGGGAGCGTTCCTGCCCCAGCACCACCCGCTGCAGCAACACGCTGGCCGCGAGCAGGGCCCCGCCCTGGAATCCGCCCCCCGGGCTGTAGTGCCCGTGGAAGATCACGTACAGGGCGAAGATCTGGATCACGGGGACCATGATCCGGACCACCACGTCCATGATGATGCTCGGGTGCCGGGTGATCACGAGGGGTCCTTCCGGTGGCGGCTGCCCTTCAACAGGAGGAAACAGGCGAAGGCCGCGGCGAAGACCACGATTCCCTCGCCGAGGGTGTCGAAGGAGCGGTAGTCGCCGATCATCACCGTGACCATGTTCGGTGTGTGGGCGTCGGTGTAGGCGTGCTCGATGAAGTAGTCGCTCACGTGCTCCGCCGCGGGCGCGTGCGGATCGCCGAAGGCCGGCAGTCCGAGGCCCGCGTAGAGCATGGTCGCCCCCAGGATCACCAGCACGGCCGCGGCAACGCCTCGCATGCGGATCCTCCTCAGTCGCGGGACTTGCGTTGGGTGTTGAAGATCGCCACCACGAACAGCACGCCGGTCACGCCGGCTCCGAGCACGGCTTCGTTGAAGCCCACGTCGACCGCGCCGAGCGACACGTACAGGAGTGCGGCCAGGAAGCTGAACAGGCTGAGCACGACGGCGGCCGCCAGCAGGTCCTTGACCCGCAGCGCCACCACGGCCGCCACGGCCGCCAGGAAGAAGAAGAACGCGATCAGGACTTCGCTCATCCGTTGCTCCGATCCCGGCGCAGCCACGGCACCTGACGGTTCAGGATCGCTGCGCGTCCCAGGGCATGGGCGGCAGCGGGATTGGCCACGGCCACCAGCACCACGATCAGCAGCAGCTTCGCCGTGCTCAGATCGACGCCCTCGTAGAAGGCCAGGCCGGTCATGACCAGCATCAGGCCGAGGGTGTCGGGCTTGCCCGAGGCGTGCGAGCGCGTGAAGAAGTCCGGCAGGCGGTTCACGCCCACGCTGCCCACCAGAACCGTCCCCGTGCCCACCGCGATCAGGGCGTAGGAGATCCACTCGAGCATCAGCGGCCTCCCGTGCCGGAGCGTTCCAGGTACTTTCCCACCACGAGCGCGCCCACGAAGTTCAGCATGGCGTAGGCGATCGCGATGTCCACGAACATGTCGATGCGCCCGTAGAGGAAGCCGGCCAGGCAGATCAGGATGACGGTCTTGGTCCCCGCCACCGTGACGCCGACCATGCGGTCGTAGACCGTGGGGCCGCGCAGCACCCGGTACAGGGGCAGGATCAGCGCGAATCCGATGATGATCGTGATCACGCTCAGGAAGACCACCGTTCGACCTCCTCTCGGACGGCGTCCGGGTCGTCCAGCAGCGTCGCTTCGATGTCGTCGGGCAGTTCCTCGCCGAACAGGGCGGCCACCTTGCGCGGCATGGTGCCGTCGAGCAGGCCACCGGCCAGGTTCTCGTGGATCGTGTGCACGAGGAAATGGTCGTCGCGGATGTGCAGCGTGAAGGTTCCCGGTGTCAGCGTGATCGAGTTGCCCAGGACCGTCTTGGCCAGCGAGCTCTTCATGCCCGTGCGGAAGTGGATCAGGGCGGGCTTCACCGGCGGGCCCGGTCGCAGGATCAGGATGGTGACCTGCACGTTGGCGACGATGATCTGGGCGATGAGCCAGAAGGTGTAGGTGATCACCCGGAGCCAGTGGAGGCGGCCGATGTACTGGTTCTCGACGGGTTCCCGGTGTGCGATCACCAGGTTGCGCGACAGCAGGACCACCAGGACGATCGACAGCACCCCGTACGAGAGATGGACGACGTCGGTCTTGCCCGAGAAGGCCATCCAGAGAACGGCCAGGACGACGACCAGGAGCACCGTGTGGCGCGTGGTGCCGCGGCTTCGGGTGGCAGGTGGTTGCATCGTGTCGGGGGTCCTGCGGTCGGCTGGAAGGTCACGGGCGCGGCCGCGCCCGGCACAATCGGCCGCAGTGTAGTGTTCCGACCGGGCGCCCACAAGATCTAGGTCCGTGAACGGGCGCCGGTCATCACGAACTCGATCGGGCCGCACGCACGACGGGCCGACCCGACCGGGCCGGCCCACGTGATCCGCCTCGCGAGAGGGACGAACGGGGACTACTCGGCGTCGAGCTCCTCGAGCAGGACCCGCACCGCTTCGGCGACCTGTGGGTCCTCGCCGGCGGCGTGCTGCTCGGGCGTGATCGCCACGCGGTGGTCGGGCTCGAGCTGCTGGTTCTCGAGGTAGTTCGTGGTGCCCAGCTCCACGATCCCCACCTGGGGGATCCCGAACACCAGGTCGCCGGTGTGCAGGCGCTCCCACCAGACGGCCGTCGCCGTGCCCGCCACGGGCATGCCCACGGTGGGCCCGATGTCGAGGTGGTCGTAGACCCACGGGAAGAAGTGGGCGTCGGAGTAGTTGGCCTCGTTCATCACCACCGCGCTCGGCTTCCACCACCGCTTGCCGGGCTCGCCGTGGAAGCGCTGGCCGGGAACGGCCTGGTTGCGGGGCATGAAGTCCACGTAGGCCTCGCCCCCGAGCAGCACCACGAGGTCGTCGTGCAGCCAGCCGCCGCCGTTGAAGCGCGTATCGACCACGATCGCGTCCTTGTCGAAGTTGCGTCCCATGACCTCGGCGTAGGCCACACGGAAGCTGCGGTCGTTCATGCCCTGCACATGGACGTAGCCGATCCGGCCGTCGCTCAGCTCGTCGACCTGTGCGCGGCGCTGCTGCACCCAGCGGTCGTAGCGCATGCGGCCCTCGGCCCCGGGACCGATCGGTTCGATCACGCGCTCGAAGTCGTCGCCGCGCGGCGGGTCGAAGCGCAGGCGGACGCGCTCGCCGGACTTGTTGTTCAGCAGGCGGTGGAAATTGACCTCGCCGTCGAGTTCGACGCCGTCGACCGCCGTGATCACGGTGCCGGGCTCGATGCCCAGCTCGGCCTCGGCCAGCGGCCCTCGGGGCAGGATCTCGGCGATCCGCATGCCGTCGCCGTCGTACTCGCGGTCGTAGTACACGCCCAGGCTGGCCGTACGCTCGGGGTCGTCGGGACGGCCGAAGTAGCGACCGCCGGTGTGGCTGGCGTTCAGCTCTCCGAGGATCTCGCTGAGCACCTCGGCGAAGTCACGGTTGTGGCGGATCCCGGCGAGTTTCGGCTCGTACTGCTCCCGGTAGAACTCCCAGTCCACACCGTGCAGTTCGGGGTCGTAGAACTTCTGCTGCACCTGCCGCCAGACGTGCTCGAACAGGTAGCCGCGCTCGGCATCGGGGCGGACGTTCATCTCGGGGTCGAAGGACACCATGTCCTTCTCGCCGGTGCTCGTGCCCTCGTCGCCGGTCTTCAGGCCGATCTTCTGGATCTTGCCGTCGGCGAGGACGAACACGGTCTTGCCGTCGGGCGTCATCTGCATCGACGCCCGGTTCGCGCCGAGCTTGACCTCGAGCTTCGTGGACTCCTCGACGAAGTCGTGGATCCACAGGTCGTGGCCGTCTTCGAACTCGGCCAGGTAGACCAGGGCGCGGCCGTCGGGGGTCATGGCGAAGCCGCCGAGGTCGCTGGAGTGGATGGTCAGGCGCACGGTGCGATCCTCGATCCCGTCCCAGTCGATCTCGACCGGCTCGGTCTCCGTTTCTTCGTCGTCCTCCGATTCGGCCTCGGAGTCGTCGGAATCGGCGTCCTTCTTCCCCTTCTTCGGTTCCCGGCCCTCGGCGAGCTGGCGCTCCTCCTTGGTCATGGTGAAGCGGTCATAGGTCTCCTGATCGAGGAAGGCGCCCAGGACGTCGGTCTCGCCGCCCCAGCTGCCGTGGCTCTTCTCGCCGTAGCGATCGGTGGCCCAGATCACCAGGCCGCCGTCCATGGCGAAGTGCGGGGTCCAGTTCGCGTAGCCGCTGTTGGTGATGTCGATCGGGTCCTGGCTGCCGTCGGCCTTCACCAGGCCCACGGCGTCGGCGTAGTAGCGGCCGCGGCTGAGGAACTGCACGGCCAGCCACTCGCCGTCGGGCGACCACTCGAACCACTGGTCGCCGTCGCTGTAGCTGTAGGCGTAGCGGCCGGGCATCACGGTGCGGCTGCGGCCGGATTCGCGGTCGTGGACCTTCAGCACCGTGCGCTCGGCCAGATAGGCGATCTCGGTGCCGTCGGGCGAGAAGCGGGGCTGGAACTCCTCTTCGTCGGTGGCGACCACGGCCTCTTCCTCGAGCGCGGTCGCGGCGTAGAACCACTCCTCGTCCTCGTCGGCGAGGGTCGTGGTGTACAGATTCCAGCTCCCGTCGCGCTCGCCGGCGTACAGCAGCGTGCGGCCGTCGGGCGAGAAACTCACGCTGCGTTCCTGCTCGGGCGTGTCGGTGATGCGCTTGGTGCGCGAGAAGTCGACCGAGGTCACGAAGACCTCCCCGCGCGAGACGAAGGCCACCTCCTGGCCGTCGGGTGACACCGCGAACCCGGTCACGCCGCGGCGCATCTGTTCCACGGTCACCGGCGGCTGCTGGCGGTCGACGCGGATCGTCACGTCGAGGCGCCGCGGGTCCTCGCCCGGCGCCATGGTGTACAGATCGCCGTGGAAGGAGAAGGCCATTGTGCCGTCGCGGGCCACGCTCAGGTGGCGCACCGGGTGGTGCTCGAAGAAGGTCAGCTGCTCGGGCTCGGCCGCCGGATCGAGGGCCTGGCGGAAGACGTTCATGTCACCGTTGCGTTGGCTCAGGTAGACGAACGCGTCCTCGCCGAGCACCCACCACGGATCGAGGTCCTCGCCGCCGAAGGTGGTGAGCCGCGTGTGTTCGCCCGACTGGAGGTCGACCATCCACAGATCGCGCGTGACCGACGACACGTGGTGCTTGCGCAGCGAGTGCTCGTAGCCCTTACG
The DNA here is from genome assembly GCA_035268685.1 of Candidatus Krumholzibacteriia bacterium. Taxonomy (NCBI): domain Bacteria; phylum Candidatus Krumholzibacteriota; class Candidatus Krumholzibacteriia; species Candidatus Krumholzibacteriia bacterium. The sequence continues at coordinate 60,869 of DATFKK010000019.1, forward strand.
GTCCTGGTAGAGCAGGCGATCGCCGCTCTCGTCGGGCCGCGCGTGTTCGGCCGGGATGGTCAGCACCTGCCGTGGCGTGCCGCCCTCCATGTCCACGGCGTAGAGCTCGCCCATGCGCCCGCTCGGGTACATCGAGCTCTCGGGGGCGTCGATGCGCGAGGCGTAGAAGTAGATCGCCTCGCCGTCGGTGGCGAAGGCGCTCGGCAGGTCGTCGGACGAATGGAAGGTCAGGCGCGTCGCCTCGCCGCCGCCCGCGGGCATGACGAAGACGTCGCGGCTGCCGTGCCGGTCGCTGGCGAAGGCGATCCACTCGCCGTCGGGCGACCACACGGGCGCGCCGTCCCAGGCGTCGTCGAGCGTGAGCGGCGTGGCGAGACCGCCGTCGGCGTCCACGCGGTAGAGGTCGCCGCCGTGGGTGAACACGATCGTGGAGCCGTCGGGCGAGAGCGCCGGCGCGCGGAACCAGTTCGGGGTCACGTCGGCGGCGGTGGCCGGGACGGTGAGGAGCAGGAGCGCGAGGATCGCTCGGGTGCAGAGGGCGGTCATGTCTTCTCCGGAGGCGATGGGTGCGGGCGAGAGCGAACGCCGGAATCTAGCCGGACCTGGTCCCGTACGACCACCTCCGTTCCCGGGTTCCGCTCGTGTATCGATTCACGCAACGCGGCCGAGACGCTTGCGGGACGGTGTCGCCAGCGGCTACTCTCTGGGCCGACAGCCGGCAAGAGTCCTCCCGATCGCATCCCGCCATTGCAATCCCGGCCCGGACCGATCTCCTGCCAGCCACACGTCTTCGGCGCGTTCCGTCGCGCCCCCGCTTCTCCCTCGTCGGAGGGAGTACGAGGGTTCCGCCGAGCCGGAAGCCTCGTCGTCCCGTCGCTCGTGGATTCCGGATGGGCCGGCCCACGCGTGGCGATCTGTCGGAGGCGGCCGCGCTTCCGTTGGAGAGAGCAAAGTGAAGAAGTTGTACGTGGGGAATCTCCCCTTCCAAGCCACCGATGACGAAGTTCAGCAGCTGTTCGGCCAGCACGGCGAGGTCCACTCGGTCGCGCTGATCAACGACCGGGAGACCGGCCGCCCCCGTGGGTTCGGCTTCGTCGAGATGGACGACGAAGGCGCCACCAAGGCCATGCAGGCGCTCGACGGTTACGAGATGAGTGGCCGTGCGTTGCGTGTGAACGAGGCCCAGGAACGCCGGGGTGGCCCGCGCGGCGGTGGCGGTGGTGGCGGCGGCCGCTACTAGGTTCTCCCTCTCGCTGGTTCCGTACTTCGTGCGCGTCCGCTCCTGACGGTCGTCCCCACTCCGGGGAGGCACGTCCAGAACAGGTCCCGCAGTTCATGTCGAGGCCCCGCTCCGCTGCCGGAGCGGGGCCTCTCGGCGTCAATCGCGAGCGTGCGTGCCGGGGGCGCGCTCGTGTGCGATCCGCCCCGAGACCAGCCCGGCTCCGAGGATCACCGCCGCGGGGACCCAGAACGCGGCGGCGATCGTGGGTCTGCTGCTGGGCGGCGTCCTGTACGACCGGTCGGGCGCGGCCGCACTGCCCGCTCCGGCGCCGTGCCCCTGGATCGCACCGCGGAAGCGGG